>NZ_JADIZS010000011.1:0-18784 GCF_016704685.1 Candidatus Amarolinea dominans | reverse complement strand
ATGACCTATGGCGGCCCCTATTACGCCACGACCTTCGTGCCTACTCGTGTTCAA
This sequence comes from Candidatus Amarolinea dominans, assembly GCF_016704685.1. Lineage (NCBI taxonomy): Bacteria > Bacillati > Chloroflexota > Caldilineae > Caldilineales > Candidatus Amarolineaceae > Candidatus Amarolinea > Candidatus Amarolinea dominans. Next base: position 18,730 of record NZ_JADIZS010000011.1, on the reverse strand, counting down.
ACTGGCCTTTGATCTCTTTGATTTTGGCCTTGCCGCCGCGATGACGGTGATTCTGTACCTGTTGACCAGCCTGTTGGTGGTGGGCATTGTGAACCTGGTTGGATTGAACAGACATGATGACATCGCCTGAACCGGGAAGGGCATTCCCCAACGTCCCCGTGCGGCCGTGCATTCGGTCGCCGGACCATCAACGACCCGGGCGAGACCCTGCCCGGTTTGTCGTTTCGGGGCTGGTCAGGAGTGGCCCGTGGCGCTTCTGTTCGTTCTGCCGCTTTTTCTGGATGGCGGTCGTGTCGTTGCGGCCCTGGGACTGCCGCCCGCGCACCGTCAAGGTGGTGGCCCGGGCGGCCGCAATGGAGCAACTACGTCGAGATTTTCGCCAGGTGCCCCTGGCTCGTTACCTGCTCAACTCGGTACTGGTCGTCGCGGTGTCCGTGCCACTGACGCTGTTGACCGCGTCCCTGGGCGGTTTGGCCTGTCACAAGTGCGCGACCCCTGGCGCAATCGCCTGCTGATCGTCGCCGTCTTCCTGCTCATGGTGCCCCCATCCGCTGTCTGGCTGTTTCGCTACCAGATGCTGAGTTGGGCCGGTCTGCTGGTCACGGTGGTCGCTGATTCTGCCGGCCTTTGCCGACGGCGGACCGCTGTTGGTGCTGCTCTTCTTCTGGACGTTTCGCCGCACGCCGGCGGATCACGAGGGCGCGGCTCAGAAAGCGCCGACGCCTGGACGACCTACCGGGAACTTGCCATGCCCTGGCCCGACCAACGGTGGCCGCAGTCGTCATGTTGGCCTTCGTTCAGTTCTGGAACGGCTTTTACCAATCCCGTACTCTATCTGTACCGGCCCGCAAACCTACACCCTGCCGATCGGCGTGCAGATCACAAGCAGCTCGATGCAACGAACTGGCCGCTCCTGATGGCCGGCGCCACGTTCATGACCATCCCGATCATCCTGCTGTTCGTTGTCTTGCAGCCGCTCTTTCTGAGCGACAACTCAATCATAACGCTCCTGGAAAAAGGCTGATGCGCAAGCTGTCTCTACTGTTGTTCGTTCTGTTGCTGATTTTGCCAGCTCTGTCCGGCTGTGCGGCCGCGCCAACGCCACACTCGATTTCGTTCATGGTCTCCGGCAGCAAGGCGGAGTACGGGCTTACCAAACGCTCGTAGACTCTTTCCAGTCCGCCAACCCGGATTACACCGTAGAATTGCGCTACATGCCGGATGATGCCGACTATCTGCGGCGGCTGGCCGCGGTTTCGCCGCGGCGCACCCGCGGACGTGATGTTGCTCAACAATCGCCGCATCGCGGCGTTCGCCGATAGAGCCGCGCTGGAGGCCGTGGGGCCGCGCCTGGCCTGGGAGCCAGGTGCTGAAAGCGGGCGATTTCTATCCGTAGGCGCTCGGTGCGTTCCGCTACCAGGGTGAGCTGTGGTGCGTTCCGCAAAACGTCTCCAGCCTGGTGATCTACTACAACAAGGCGCTGTTCGCCGCCGCCGGCATCACGTATCCGGCGAACGATTGGACGTGGGCCGACTTCGTCGCTGCGGCCAAAGCGTTGACCCTGGACAAGAACGGCGACAGCGTCACCGACCAGTACGGCGTTGGCATTGATCCTATCCTCTATCGCCTGGCGCCTTTCATCTGGCAGGCCGGCGGCGAGTTGGTTGACGATCCCGCCAACCCGACGCGCCTTAGCCTGGACAGCCCGGCCGCGCGCTTGGCGTTCCAGTGGTTCGTGGACTTGCAGGTCAAAGGAGAAGGTGGTTCCGGACGCGGCCGCCGAGGCCGCGCAGGACAGCCAGAGCCGTTTCCTCAGCGGCGCGCTGGGCATGTACTTCAACAGCCGGCGCGGTGCCCACCATGCGCACCATCAAAAATTTCGATTGGGACGTGGCGCCGCTACCCCGAGGGTCGCAATCGGCCAGCATCCTGCACAGCGACGGCTATTGCATGGCCGGCAAGAGCAAAGACAAGGAGGCCGCCTGGAAATTCATCGAATACGCTAACTCCGTCACAGGTCAGGAAATTGTAGCCCGCAGCGGTCGCACGGTGCCTTCACTGCGCATGGTCGCCGAATCGGCCAGTTTCCTTGATCCTGCAAAAACCGGCTCACAGCCAGGTCTGGCTTGATGCCGTGCCAACCTACGTACCGTTCGGTCATGTCCAATTGGCCCGCGATCGAAGACACGGTCAGCAAAGAGATCGAACGCCTTCTATGGACAAGCATCGGTGGCGGAGGCCGTCGCAACGGCTTCCGAGTTAACTCAACCCCTGTTCCAAAAAGGCGGCCCCATGAGGCAGCCAAAAATCAATACCGTGAGTAGGAGGAATGACGCATGAAGTACGCACGTAAGTTTTTTCGGCGCCATCACAATTTTGATGGTGTTCGGCCTGGCCTTTGTGCTGCCCGCTGACATGACGAGCACCAAGACCCTGGCCGGACAGCGCAGCGCAGTCAACCTGACCGGCGCTGCCCAACAGGAGACGCCGGTCGGCGAGTTCACCGCCAGCGACCCCGTCACGCCAGTCCTGACGTCGGCCAACGCGATGCACCGCCGCCCGTCCATGAACCCACCTTGGATCGTGAGATCAACCCGCGCATGAATTTCAATGCCAATCTCGATCCCACCTTCGATGTCAAGGGCGGCCCGGACCCGCTGCTGCCCCTGCAAGCCGCGGCTCCCCCGGCCCAGCCTGACGCCTTTGGCACCCCGATCTTTAACTTCAACGGCCAGGGCTACACCTTCGTCAACCCGCCGGACACCGTGGGCGATGTCGGCGCCAACCACTACATCCAAATGATCAATGCCACCGATGTGGCCGTCTACAACAAAGCGACCGGCGCCTTGATCCAGGCCTTTGCTCTCACATCCCTGGGCGGCTGCGCCGGCGGCAACGATCCGGTTGTTCTGTATGACCAACTGGTAACCGTTGGTTCTTGAGCGAATTCGGTTCTGGCAACGTTGTGCGTCCTCATCTCACAGACGGCCGATCCGTTGGGCGCGTACTACTCGTATTCGTTCAGCATGCCCAGCTTCCCGGACTACCCCAAGTACGGCGTGTGGCCCGATGCCTACTACGGAACCGCCAATGAAAGCAGCCCGTCGGCCTTCGCGCTGGATCGCGCCGAGATACTGGCCGTCCTCCCCGGCACGTTCCGGCGCTCCACCGCGGCCAATCCATCCGGTTTCGGCTTCCAGGCCCTGACCCCGGCCGACCTGGACGGCATGACCACGCCGCCAGCGGGCGCGCGGACTACATCATGCGCCACCTCGACACCGAAGTGCATGGCCCCAGCGGCTTCCCCAGCAGCGACATCCTGGAGATCTACGCCTTCCACGTGGACTGGACCACGCCCGCCAGCTCGACCTTCACCAAGCTGGCCGACATTGTGACAGCCGAGTTCGACTCAAGCCTATGCGGCCTGACCTCGTTCTACTGCATGGGCATGCCGGGCGTGGCGCAGGGCAGTTCCTCCTCGTTGGACCCGATCCGTGAAGTGATCATGAACCGTCTGGCCTATCGCAACTTCGGCAGCCACGAAACGCTGGTGGGCAACTTCGTCACCGACATCAATGGCAACAACATCGGCGGCGTGCGCTGGTTCGAGATGCGCAAGGTCGGCGCGGGTGCGTGGAGTCTCTATCAGGAAGGCACCTATGCGCCCACCACCGCGGACAACCGTTGGATGGGCGGCATCGCCATGGATCACGAGCATCAACGGCAGCAACCGCTACGGCGATTACGCGGCCATGAGCGTTGATCCGGTGGACGACTGCACCTTCTGGTTCACGGGGCAATGGAACGCCGCCACCCAGTGGAGCACCCGCATCGGCGCGTTCAAGTTCGATGCCTGCGGCACGCCCGGCTTCACCCTGGCCGTGACGCCCGCCAGCCAGCAGATCTGCGTGGGCGCCAATGCCGCGTACAACGTGAACATTGGCAGCGTCAGCGGCTACAACAGCCCGGTGACCCTGAGCGCGTCCGGCAACCCCGGCACGGCCGGCTTCAGCACCAATCCGGTCACCCCGCCCGGCGCCAGCACGCTGACGATTAGCGGTGCGGCCGCGGGCAGCTACAACTTCAACGTCGTCGGCACGGCCGGCCCGAACGTCCACCAGACCGCCGTTGACCTGACCGTGCAAGCGGCCGCGCCGGCATGCCGGTCCGCGACCGCGCCGGCTAACGGCGCACTCAACGTGCCCGCGACGCCGACGTTTACCTGGAACGCGGCCAGCGGCGCCGGCACCTATGACATCCAGGTCGCGACCGACGCCGGCTTCGTCACTGTTGTCGCTTCGGCCACCGGCCTGACCGGCACAACCTGGAATGGCGCCTCGCTCAACACCAGCACCACCTACTACTGGCGGGTGAAGGCGAACAACGCCTGCGGCGCCGGCGCCTACTCTGCCGTCTTCAGCTTCACCACCCAGGCTGCGCCTGGCGACTGTGGCCCCGGCACGACGGCCAACATTCTGTACACCAACGACTTCGAGGCGGGCGCTGGCGGTTGGACGCACAGCGGCACCGGCGACACCTGGGCGCTCTCCACCGCGCGGCCGCACAGCGGCACAACCTCCTGGAAGGCGAACGATTCGGCGACCGTCAGCGATCAGCGCCTGGTCTCGCCGGCCGTGGCCCTGCCCAGCGGCCAAAACCCGGTCACGCTCAAGTTCTGGAACTATCAGCACATCGAGTCAAGCGGTGCCACGGCCTGCTACGATGGCGCCATTGTGGAAGTGTCCACCGACGGCGGTGCGACATGGACCCAGGTGCCGAACGCCTCACTGCTGACCGACCCCTACAACGGGGCGGTCTCCGGCAGCTTTGGCAACCCGTTGGCCGGTCTGCAGGCCTGGTGCAGCAACCCCGCGCAGCCCTACCTGAACTCGATTGTGGATGTCACCAGCTATGCGGGCCAGACCGCGAGCTTCCGCATGCGCCTGGGCACCGACAGCTCGGTGAGCTACGAGGGCTGGTATGTTGACGACGTGATCGTGCAGTCATGCCAGCCCGCCGGCCCCACGCCCACGCCAACAGCAACGAGTGTGGCGCCGACCGCGACACCCACGGCCACATCCGTGCCGCCCACGGCCACTCCCACGGCCACAATCGTGCCGCCCACCGCCACTCCAACGGCCACACCGACGACTCCGCCGACCGGTGTGGAGTTGAGCAGCCTGGACAGCGGCACGCCGGGAACGAGCAATCTATGGTTGCCGCTGGCCCTGGCCCTCGTGCTGCTGACCGTGGTAGGTATGGCCTTGCGCCGGCGTATCGCGTGCTGAATCAGGCCATCGTTCGACCGTTGGTCGGGCGCAGCCAGGGCAAAGGCTCAGCAGACTGAAAGCGAAACGTAAGATGTAGAACAAGGCGCCGGTTGAATAAACAACCGGCGCCTTTTCGCGTACAAAATTGAGTCTCAATGCCCAGGGTGCAGGGACTCGACGCCTGCAACCACCCATCGGTAAGCCCGCGTGGCCCCCTAATCACCGATTGCACCACATGGAAGGCGTAGAGAGCAAATTGTGCCACTCGCCTGCGCCCGCTACCAACTATTGACGGCCCCCGCCCACTGTCATCGCGATACCTGGCAGGGGCTGTATTGCGACGGACGGGGACTCGTGGTAGAATGAGAACAGTGTCAGTTGATTTGCGCCTGGATACGCGTGCCCATGTGGTGTCGGGAGTAGCAGGAGGCCCCCGGCCATGAGTAAATCAACCAGTTCCAGTTCCAAACCGATCCTCACCGTTGCCGAAAAGCAGGCCCTACGCGATTGGCTGGTCCTTGCATGAGTTTCGCGCGAACCCGTTCGATGTCCGTGTGGCCGAACACGAAGCGAAGCGCGAACCGTACCTCCACACCTATTTTATTTCCACGCCCTATTATGATGAGATCCGCGAAGCCCAGACCCTGATTGTTTACGCGTCACGTGGCTGCGGCAAAAGTGCGCATCGCATCATGGTCGCGCGCGATTGCCGGCCCTACAACCCGTCGTCCACCACGCTGGGGGTTGAATATACGTCGTTCGGCAACCTGGCAGAGTGGGTCAAGAACGGACGCCCCCTCACTGCGGGGGACCACATCCGGCTAATCTTGGATCGCGCCACACTCACACTGGTTGAGACTCTGGCCAATGATGTCAACCTGGCCAAATGTCTCTCGGGGAAGGGACTGCAGCGCTTACGTTGGTTCTGGGACACCTTCTGTCCGGTGGCGCAGGATCAAGTCTGGTTCACCGATCAGCTCCATGCTGCAACCGGCGCCATACCTGTGTACGATTGGCGAGCGTTCGATCAGGCCTACGCCGGTCGCCAATTAACTGTTCTGTTCGAAAGTCAAGCGCAGCAATGGAAACCAGCCGGGCGCTTCTGGCTGGCCCTGGCCGATGCACCACCGGCAGCGATTGATGAAAACTCTCGTTCACCGCTCTTCCTCTGGCAATCGTTCATGCGCCTGGTGCGTCAAGCCGGCTTGACCGATGCCTGCATTCTGATTGATGAGGTTGATGAACGCCCCCCACTGACCGACAACCCGGATTTCATGGCCGATTTTCTTGCTCCCCTGTTGGCGGACCTGGATATTATGGAAGCCGACGACACGGCGTTCAAGCTCTTTTTACCGGCTGATCTACAAACCGAATTGCATCGCCGGCCCGGTGTGCGTATAGATCGCTTGCCCACACGGAGTATCGTATGGAACGATGAGTCGTTGGCTGAATTGCTGCGCCAACGGCTGGTGGTGTTCAGCGATACCAGGGTCTCTGATTTCGAGGAATTATGCGAACCTGATTGCGGCGCGCTTTTGCACACTAATCTGATCAAGACCGCGAGCGAGGTGCCACGCAATCTGATCGAACTGTGCGACAGCTTGATCGTCACCCATGCGCGCCGCCAGGCAGCACAGCCCACCGAGCCAGTTCGTCCCTTGCTGACGTGGCAGGAGTGGGAGACGATTCAGAGCGATTGGAAAGCGGGTATGCAATCATCGGTCATCACTGGGGTTCCACTCCTACGCTTCGATAAAGCGACTGGCCGGATTCGTGTCGGGGCGCGCGAGTCCGTGTTAACGGGCCGGTTGCTAGAGCTTTTCTCCGTTCTCTATGATAATGCAGGAGAGGTCGTTGAAAACGAGGATTTGATTGATATATTTGATGGCGACTCGGCTCTGCGCCGTGTACTAAGCCGCCTGCGCGATCTCATCGAACCCAAGGGGGCCGATGAGCCGATCTATTTGGCTACCGTGCGTGGTCGCGGTGTGCAGCTGAATCATGTGGCTAAACGCTAGCGCGCCAGGCTGCGCACAGAGCTTAGCAATCAACAGATCCCTGTTTGTATTCCGGCAGAACATGCCCAAAAAGAACAGGACGCTCTTTTGACCAGCCCTAAGTTGTCAAGTCGTTGTCAAGTAAGCGTTTAGTTGACCGGTTAGAATAGTCGCAACGAGAACTATCGTCTGACTGAACACGATTTCCGCGCCGCTTGTGCGCAAATCTAAGAAAGATCGGCAGTGCATGATGCATATCCTACGCGTTTCCGGTCAGTGGACCGCAGCTATTTTTCACATTGCATGGAAGGTAATCGCCTTTCAGCAAACCAAACGCCCTGGCGATCTGGGTTAGTAGAGCCAATACCCAATTTTGGGGTATTGGCTTTTTTGTTTTTGTTCTCATGTCAACGTGGAGGTTCACCATGAACTTGTGGCACGCTTGACGGCTTTGCAAAGGAGGAGATTATGACACAAGCAAGGGGCGCTGCGTCTGCCCTGACGCAGATGCAACCCCAACCAAGCCTGACGTCAGGTGTCGTCTATGTTCCACCCCCGGCCTACGAGACCGATAAATTCGTTGCACGCGAGAAACTTTTGCAGGGTTTTCGGGACCAACTGAAGGAAGCCAAGCACGGGCAATCGCTGCGCCAAATCATCATGTTGTGGGGAGTCAGCGGGCTGGGCAAGACCTGGATCATACGACACCTGGCGCACGAACTTGGGCACGATCAGCCCGACGCCCAGCAAAAAGGCAGTTTTGCCATTGTTTTTGACTTTGCCGAAGATACGGTACGCCACTGCGAGACCCTCGACGCACTGCTGCGGACCTTCACGCAGAGTGTGCAACAAGCGATTCACCGTCTCGAAAATCAACTCAACACCGACGAACGAAGGGAAATCGCTCTGATCAACGAGGCGATTGCAGGCGGCCAATCTCCAGAAGAGATCGCCAGGGCGATCGTCTGTTTGTTCCAGGCGTTGAGCGAGCGCTTCGTGCCCATTTGCCTCTTTGACTCGCTCGACATTCTCGAAGACACCCATTTCGATTGGTTTGCCTGGTTCGAGGAACACCTGTGGATGCCCATCGGGCGCGACTCCAGGATGCTGCTTGTGTTTGCGGCGCGCAAAGAGATGAAGCGCTTTCAGCAGTTTGAAGTCCGACGCAGACTCAAGCGTTGGCAGGTTTTGCCTTTCAAAACGGATGAGGTTACCGCCCAACTCAAGCAGGAACGCAGAGTCGCAGAGGCGGAGCTGGTTGGCAACATCCTCTACCCGTACTCCTTCGGTCATCCCTATGCCACCTGGCGTTTGGGTGAAGGACTGGCCGCTTTGACACCGGCTGCACAACCGATTGATGAGCGTGTGGCACGACAGTTCGAAAAGGACTTTGCCGATCTCCTGGGAACCGTGATCGAATGGTGGCTCAATCATGTCAACTGGGATGTGCGCCAACGCTTGCTTGCCGCAGCCACCCTGCGCCATTTTCATATTCGAGCCCTGCAGATGTTCCTGGCCGAAACTGAAAACAACGATGACTTGAGGGCCGAGCCAGACTCGTACTTTCAGGACATCATCAAGTCTATGCTCGGCACTGACCTGACGTTCTGGAGTCAAATCCATCACGGTTATATCATTGACCCAACCGTGCGCAAGATCATCAATCGTTGGCTGCTCTTGACTGATGCCGACGAGTATGACCGGCGCCATCGCAGCGCCAAAGACCTTTATGTCAGACTGATTCGCGAGAGCCAACCGCTGAGCGCTACCTACATCATCGCCGCTATCTACCATGACGCCATGCGCGCGAAGGCGCGGGCCGGCGGCGACACCCCGTGGAGCGTGATCGAGCCTACGGTTACGGCTTATCTGGATCCCGTTACGAGCAGGCTTGACCTGGAAGGCGTTACGACCCTGCAAGAAGAGCTCGAGCGAGACGATGAATTGCGAGAATTGCTGGGCGAGTGCTACCAGGAGTTGACTGAGCGCGTTGATGCGCTGGCGCGGGTGGTGAGTCAGCACAGCAGCAATGGCGCAACGATACCTTGACACGGAGGCAATCTCATGACTAACTTAAGACATTACGCCTTACGCACAGAGGACATCATCGGCCGCGCGGTCGAGTTGAAGCTGGCCCAGGACGCGTTCGCCCACTGGGGACACACCGACGTTCTTTACTTCCACGGGCCTGGCGGTATTGGCAAGACGCGCCTGTTGGAGAAAATTGGCGAATCCGCAGGTCAGCGCAGCACTTCCGAGCGCCCGCTCCGTTGGAGCAAGATCATTGATCTCTACCTGTCGAGCACCCACAGCAACAGTGGTATCGAGAGGGCGATCTGTGAGGCCATTGACCCTGACCGCCACTATTTTGACCATTACTGGGGTCTGCGCGCGAGTTTTGAGCGCCAGCGTCACGAGCATGTGGATGCAAAGCAACTCGAATCGCTTCGTGTCCAGCTCACAGCAGCCTTCGTCGAGGGGTTCAACGCACTGGCGGATCAGGCGCGCGTCCTGCTCACTTTCGACACGGTCGAGTTGGTTCAGTATGAGAACGACATCATCCAAACGATCTGCCAGGTGCCGCAGGAGGCCATCGCGGTGAAGATGTGGCTGCTGGAGACGCTGCCGCAACTGCACAACGCCGTCATTGTCTTTGCCGGCCGTCCCAACAGCATGAAGCTGGACGCTGATTTGCGCGTCGCATTTGGCAATCAACCCGACCGGTGCTACACCGCCCGTGAGCTGGCCGGTTTTGACGAAACCGAGACGGCGCGCTACTTTGCAGCAATGGTTGCCCTGGCCACGCGTGAGGAGCGCACGCAGAGCCAAATCACCATCGGGCCGGGCCAGTTATACGCGTTTACTGGCGGGCGTCCCATCCGCCTGGCCCTCCTGATTGACCTGGCCGTTTATGGCGGCGCAGACATCGAAGATCTGTTTGCCGAGGGATCACCCGACCAGCACAACGCTGATGACCGCTGGCAGGAAATTGCCCCTCGTGTCATTGCTCGCATCCAGAGACTGGACACCGGCTACCCCATCGAAGATACCTTGCCCTACATGGCGCTCACACGCCAGGGCCTCGATGCCGAATTGTTGTACTACCTGGAACCCGGTTGGCCGCTGGATGCGTGCCAGCAACGCCTGGAGGCGATGAAACGATTCACCTTTGTCAAGTCACGTCCGGATTGGCCGCGCATCTACCTGCACGATGAAATGTACGATTTACTTGACGATCCCAAAATGGGATTCATGCCGATTGCAGACCTTATCAGCAAATGGCAGCAGATTGCCGGGTTCTGCCAGAATCGGTTGGCGGCTGTCAGTGATGAGGATGCCCAGCAGAATGTCAAGATTGATATTCTGCACTATGAACTGCGCGCTGACCCTCGGCATGGCTTCGAGCGCTACTTTGCGAGGTGGGACGAGGAGGCCATCAAGGCGGCCCTGGTCGGCTTCGACATGCGTCTACGTGATGAGTTCTTGCGTTTCTTTCAGCAGCCTGGCGCCATCCGTCGGGCGCAATACGAGGGCGTGAGCCAGGAAGCGGTGAACCGCGACAGCGCCATCCGCTGGATCAAGCGTCACATCAATCGCGGCGACAATCACCGGGCCGTCCAGATTGCGGAGGTCATCCTACAATTTGCTCCACTCTCTGTTCAGCAAAGCCTCACGCCGGTATCATCACCTGCTGCCCTCAAACCTGATCTAGCTGGTGATGCCGCCAGGATTTTTGGCGCCGATGATGTCTATTTCTGGACGCATCTGTTGACTTACTATGCAGAGGCGCTGATCTACAGCGGCAATGAGGCGTCTGGCCGACAAGCGCTGAACCTGGCCATAGATTCGTTGACACCGGTCGTCCCGGCGGATGAGTATCAGCAGTGGTGGCGTCAACGCATCCTGGGACGAGCCCACAACAATCGAGCCTATGCACGTTGGGTGAGTGGGCGCTACAGCAGGGCCTTGACTGATTACCGTCATGCCGTGCGCTACCTGCGCGAGGCCGATCTGAAAGATGAATTGGCCGACACAACCAACAACGAAGCGTTCCTGTACGCGGTCATGGGACGCCAATACAACGCGGACTCCTTGATCGAAGATGCCCTCAGTCTGCGCCGTGAGCTACGTCTGCGCTTCCCCCTCGCCATGAGCCTCACCACCCAGGCTGCCATTCACGCCCTGTTGGGACGACCGGATGAGGCGATTCACCCTGCGGAAGAAGCCAAGAGGATTGCCAACGAACTCAATAACCGCCGTGCCCTCGGCCTGGCTACGCTGACCCTCGGTCAGGCCTATCGTATGCAAGGCGATCGCGCCAAGCGTGGGTCGTACAACATCGAGAGCGCCAACAGGTTGTTTTCTAAGGCTGTGGCAGCCCTGGAAGAAGCGCTCACCATCTTTGTCACTGATGATCCGCAAGAGGATCAGGTCAAGGAACCGATGCGTCGCTGGCAGGCGCTCAATGAGCTGGCCGATACCTATACCGACTGGGCCTTCGCCCTGGAAACGATCGGCCAGTCGCCGGTAGATGCAGGGGCAAAGCGCGCCCAGGCCATTGCGCTGCAACTGCAGGCGGCCGACATTGCTGATAGTTTTGGACTGACCCGCCAGGCGCTCGACACCTACGACGACCTGGCCCAGACCTACGCCGACAGCGGTGACTTACCCACGGCACGAGAATGGCTGGCGCGTATCGAACAAGCGATACCACCGGAGTATCGGCTGCAGCCGGGCGGTTTTGGCAAGATAGATGATCCAATTGATGAATACTGGCTGGCCCTGGGCAAGCTGCACCTGCAGCGGGCCATTTGGACGTCCAAGGGCCTGGACGAGACGCTGACGGTCGCGGGCAAGGATCTTTTGCTTGAGCAAATGATGACTGAATTCGTCATCTCGGTTGCCTATTTCGAGAAATTCTCAGACGTTGCCCCGCGCCTGCGTGAGACTCTGGCGGCGGTTTATCGCCGTATCCGGCCGCTCAAGGGTGAGCGGCTCGATCACCTGCGTGATGTCGTCCGCCAGGTGGGGCAGACCTACAACGTCGTTCCCAAGCGTCTCCTACTTGTCATCGAAGATATAGCCGGCCTGAGCGAGGAGGAAGCTGTGCAATGAGCAATACGTCTGAATGGGAGACGCCTTCTGCTCTCCTCGCCATGAGACTGACTATCGAGCTGTTCGATTCCGGCGCAGGGGCGCCATTGCTGCCGGTTGAGTTAGATGAGACGGCGGCGCCGCGGCCTGATCTGTCTCAACCGGCGTTCGATTCGAATTGCGGCGCCTGCGGCAGCGATTCGGATCTCATCGTCGCCCCAGGCGCCGCCGAGGCAATCCCGTGATTCACACGCTGTCGGCGCCTGTGCTCTATTCGTTGGAATTGACCCCGGCCTGCAACAACCGCTGCCCGGGGTGTTATAACGTCTTCATTGACGATAAACAGACCCGCCGGGGTCAGCTCCGCCACCGGCCCTTGAACGCGGCGCAGTGGGCCACGGTGCTCGACCAGATCGCGCCGCACGCCAGCCGTGTCAAGCTGACCGGCGGGGAAGCCACACTGCATCCAGATTTCGCGGCGATCGTGCGCGCCGTCGCCGATAGGGGCATCGAGTTTTCGCTTTTCACAAACGGTCGTTGGCTACAGCCGGAAATTCTGCTTGATTTCCTGGCCGCGGCGCCGCAGTTGACCGGTCTCGTGATCTCGCTGCACGGCCACACAGCCGCCACGCATGAGTTGTTCAGCGGCGTGGCCGGCTCGTTCGCAGAAACGGTCGCCAATATCCGGTTGGCTGTCGCTCGCGGCATCCCGGTCACCACCAGCACCGTTTTGACCCAGGCCAATCAACATGCGCTGGATGCCATCATGGATTTGGCGCTGGCGCTGGGCGCGCGCCATGTCACCTTCAATCGCTATCTGGGAGCGCCTCTGCCCGGCAGCGATCTATCGAAGCAGGAGCTGATCCGAGCCGTCAACCTGATTGATCGCCTGAAAGCCGCCGGGCGGCCAGCGCAGTTTGGCATTTGCGTGCCGCAGTGCCTGACGCCCAACTCATCGAGCGGCTGCCTGGCCGGTGTGGCCTACGCCACGGTTGACCCCTGGGGTAATCTGCGGCCGTGCAATCACTCGTATCTGTTGGCCGGCAATCTGTTGAAGCAGTCACTAGAGGCAGCCTGGCATTCGCACGAAATGCAAGCCTTCCGCGAGGCCGTACCCGCTCAATGCCATGAGTGCGGTGTCTTCAGCACCTGCCACGGAGGCTGCCGGGCCGTGGCGATGGAGTTGGGGCTGGAGAAAGACCCGCTGATCGGGGATGCCATTCCGCTGCACGCCGCGCCGCGCCTGCCGGCCCCCCTGAAACTGCATCCGGACATGAAACCCGAACCGCGCTACCGGCTGCGTGTGGAGCAATTTGGTTTTGTGCTCCTGCGCGGTAACGCGGTGGTGTCGCTGCGCCCCGACGCGCAACCGCTGCTCGCTGCATTCAACGGCAAGACGACCCTACGCACGCTGGCGCAGGACTTCGGCCAGCCGGCGCTCAGCCTGGTCGGAACTCTGTACCAAAAGGGGTTGTTGGCGCTGCCGCTGTGATACCCGCGGCACATATCGGCCGCGATTTCTTCCGGGGTTGGCGAATTCCAAGAGGTGCTGTGACCATGCCGGGTGAAGGTTCTCCCAGCAGTTCCAAATGTAGCCTGGTTTTTAACCACAGAGAAAGAACGCAGAGAGTCGATCTGCCGTTTCTTTGTGTTCTCTGTGCTCTTTATGGTTGAATGTGCTTTGGAACTGCTCTCCTGGCCGTGTTGCGATGGACGTAGACTCGTGGTAGAATGACCGCGTTCTGGTTGTGTTACTGCCGGAAGAGAGCCATCGAAGGGGTTTGGGTCACCATGACAGCTGATCTTGCCGCCCCCGCTATCACCTACGAGCCTGTGCTGAACGCGGGTGCTTTGCTGTTGCGCGAATACGTCACGGCCGAACCGCTGCCGCTGGCGACGATTCATGCGGCGGTGCTCGATTTTCTGCGTGACCGCAATGATGTCGCTGTGTTCGGTGCGCAAGCAGTCAACGCCTATGTGCATGAGCCGCGCATGACCCAGGACATTGACCTCATGGCGACGCACCCAACCGAACTGGCCGAAGAACTGCGAGCTTACCTGGCGCGACGCTTTCACATCGCCGTGCGCGTTCGTGAGGTTGCCGGCGGTCGCGGCTTCCGGCTCTACCAGGTGCAGAAAACCGGTAACCGTCACCTGGTTGATATACGCGCGGTGAAAGCCTTGCCCGCGATCGAACGACTTGCCGGCGTCCAGGTCATCGCGCCCGTCGAGCTGCTTGCCAGCAAAGTCACGGCTTACGCGCAGCGCCGCAGCAGCCCCAAGGCCGGAACCGATTGGCGCGACATCGCCATGCTCCTGCTGGCATTTCCTGCACTCAAGTGCGATCCCGGTCCGGTGACCGATCGGCTCCTGGCGAACATGGCCGATGAAACGATTCTCGCCGCCTGGCGTGAACTGGTCGCCCAGCCGCTTGTTGCGGCGCTCGACGAAGACGAGTTCTGATCTGGGCCTAATCCCACACCCCTTCGCTGACGATCACTTCCCATTCCGCCAGGCGGGCGCGCACGCGGGAGAGCGTATCTTCCTTGACCACGAGCCAGGTGCTGTCCGCGCCGGGCAGCGGCTTGAGCGCGCCGCGCAGACTGCGGTCGGCCAGCAGTTGTATCGCCGCCTCAGCCGTACCCACCCGCAGCAAGGTGACATGGCCTACCTGGGCCTTCTCCGGCGGACGCGCCCAGCGTTCGATGCGCTGAACCAGCTCGGCCGGCAGCGGACCTGGCGCCAACTGCCGCAACAGCGCCAGGAAGGGTTCGGCCGTGGCATTCTTGTCCACCACCGCCTTCACTTTCTCCGCGGTGATGGTCCAAACCCTGGTCGGTTGCTCCCCGGCTGCGGCGCCCGGCGTTGCTACCCGCTGCAGCAGCGGTAGCCAGAGAGGGTCTGGCAGAGCGGCCGCAGACTGCAGCTCTCCTTCGGCTGTGACTCGCCAGGCGCCCACAGGCGCAGCCGGCGGCATCTGCATCGCCAATTCCCGCGTGCCAGCAGCGCGCCAGAGCACCCCGGGCCGTGCGCCTGGTCCAGGGCCAGCTCCACGATGGTGGGCGCCAGCCTTTGCCCGAAGAAGGGGGCAAGCGCCGGATCGGTCAGGAGCTGATCGAGCAGCGCCTCACTTTCGGTTTGCAGCAGGGGCGCGGAGTGGCGCAGCGTGACACGCGCGTGCCGGCCGACCCATTCTTCCATCTCGCGCTGCACGTTGCCGGGCAGCGGGCTGTGGCTCCATTGCTGCAACAAATCAACGATCTGCTCCAGCGTCAGGCCGGCCTGCGCGGCTCGGTACAGGCTGGCCTTGGTCAACTTGAACTCTGGCGCTTCGGCCAACCGCGTCAAGTCGGCAAACGCGCTGAGCTGAATGAGTGACCGAAAATCCAGCCGCGGCAAGGCAACAACCTGAAAAGTTGGCTGCACCACGATCAGCCTGGTGTAGATGTCTCCTGCGGCGCGACGCCCAGGAGAGTCGCCAGGCCGTCGGCTGAAACGCGAAACGCAATCGCCTGCCCCGCAGCGTCCAGGGCAATGTCGCATGCGCCCAGCCAATGGAACGGCCCTTGCACGGACTCCGTGATGAAGGGCCGTTCGTAATCGCTCCATTTTTGTACAGGCGGTAAGGCCTGCGCCGCGCAGGCGCAGCAGTTCCGGCGCCCAAAGGCTGACCTGCTGTGAGAACGAATCGAAACTGATCCAGACGCCGGCTGGAACGACCTGCAAGAATTTCAACAGGGCGCTGCGCCGCTGCTGTCCTTTTTGCCTGCCCCACATCATTGGCCCGCTCCAGTTGCTTCAGCCAGTCGCCCGCGCCTGATGGAAAGCTTCCAGGCCAGGAACAAGAAATCGGCCTGCGGCAGGCCGAGGAAACTCGGCTCCGGACAACGGACGAGCAACCCGCCCCTTGTCTCCAGAATGCCCAGACCGGTGGCCAGTGTCGCATAGAACTCCGGTGATCTCCTGGCTTCCTGATCGTTCAGAGTCTGGCCGCCGATGTTCAGCGCGGCTGGCTTTTGCGCAGTCCAGCGATGAAACTCGCCCTGGATCGTCAGGGCGGAGCGGTTGGCGAAAGATGCTCCCACAAGGCAAAAAAAAACGCAGATGGGCCAGGGTTCCCGCGACCGGATCCGCCGACGCACCGCGCTGTCGTCCAACACCTGAAACCGATTCAGGCTGCGGCAGGACGCTCAGAACCTCAGCGGGCACGCACAGTGTTTCTCCTGGGCCAAAATCGACACGGCTGCCGGGAAGAACGGGGGTTCACCGGGAGGAAACCCAGGCCAGCCGTCGGCAGGCGTGCGGTGACATCGCTGAAGCGCTGCAGTGCAGGTCGCCAGATGCGGTATGTAGCGGAAATGATTGGCCACCTTCAGCGCAAGCCATCCGATTCGATCAACCTGCGCTCACCAGTTCGATCTGCAGAGGCGCCGCCTGGTCGGTTTCCGCAGCGGATTCGATCCATGATCGTTTTTCGGTCACGGGCGGGCTCGGTGCGCGGCCTGGATCGCCTCTGGCTCGGCAAGCTGCTGCGCGACGCCGGCAGCGCCGCTGCGGCGCCTGGCGCGCCAGGCGGAGCGGCGTCCGGCACCTGCTCGTTGACGGTGAAGAAGGTCGAGGCAAGGTCTGGTCATGGCGCCATCTTCGCAGTCCCGGGCGAGGCGTGTTCCTCTTGGAGCGTCGCTGATGACCCGGTTGGCGTGTGGCGCAAGCGATCAGGCGCATCGCGCATGGCGTCGAGGCCTGATCGGGATGACGGCCGGGGTGCGGGTGAGTGGGCGCAGCGGCAGCGGGGCGCGCCGTCCTGGATTCCTGCAGGGGCGAAATCATCCTGCCGGATCGAGCCGCTTGATGTTTTCGAAGATGCGAATGCGGCCATAGGCGCCGGAGCCAATGTTGAACGGTCTGCGCAGCAGGGCTGCGCCGCAGATGAACCGCCGAGGCCGCGCTTTCCAGGCCAAAGCCAGGATGGCGGCGGGGTCGGCGCCCTGGTCCAGGCTGATTGCCAGCGAGTCGGGCTGCAATTCCTGGAACAGGAGGGCTGCCATCCGCCGCCGGCTGCGGCTGATCCAGCGCCAGGGCCGCGCACCGGCGGAACACGGTGCCCCACAACCTGGTCGGTGCTGGCAACGCTTAACTTGAAAGTTGCCATCGTCCATGACCTGCAGGCCGGTGTGCGGCGCCGAGAGGGCGGAGCGGTTTCGAGGATCAGAGCAGCCCAGGTGCCCAGCGGGTCGGGCTGGAAAGAAAACGCTTTTTGCCAGGCCAGCCCACCCAACCAAGGCCAGGGGGCCGTGACCTGGCCATTGTTCGATGAATGCGCCGAGGCCAATCTGCCAGGCGCTTCGCCGCTTTTCCAGGGCGGTGGTGTGACCCGCGTTCAGGGCCAGTCCCCACGCTGGGTCTTGGGAGAACTTGGAAAGTTAGGACTCGGAAGTTGGGACATGGCGTGCGTCAGGGTCCGGGCTGAGATACCACTGACCAGAGTCAGGCGTTCGAGCAGGCGCAGCGCAGGTTAAAGCGGTCCGCCAGGCAGGTTGTCCAGTCCGGCTGGCGTTGCTATCTGCCGGTTCTGCACGAAACTCGGCTGCACGACCATCTCGACCCGTTTCGCTGGGTTCCAGCAGACGCCATTCACCCCAGGAACCGGAGCGCTTGCCAGGCTTTGCAAAAGCGATTGAGGCGGGAGCAGGCGGCCTGGCCAAACCAATTCCAGAAGGCTTTGGCGATTGACGGACGAAGTGAGTCGTGTCGTACCGCGATCTGCGTAGCAGCAGGCCAGGCTAGTTCCCCAGGTGACGGAGGCACGTCGGGAAAGGCGCTATGCGTCGCCCGGCAGATCGAGCTTGGTGCGAACGGCCGCGATCCGCCGCGCCCGACTGTGGCAAAGGCTGATCCCACCGTGAGGAAACCGTCAGGCGGAGCCGGGTGCGGCCACTGTTAGCCGGCCAGGCGATGACCAGGGCGGCTGGCGGTGTGAGGTGGCACCATGTCGGGAAGAGAAAGAAGGAGGTGCTTTGGGCTAACCGGGCGCTGGCAAGGGCACATCGGCGCTGGATTGACGACCGCAGGCGAAATGACGTAGCCGGGTCCTAGACGGCATGAAGGTTCAGGTTGTGGCCACCCAGTTGGTACAGACGGTCGCCGTTTCTTCGGACGTGCGTTCGATCTTCCACGGTTGCGCCGCAGCGCCGCCGATCTGGGAATCTCATAAAGCCGTATTCTAGTGGCCAGTGGCTGGGGGAGCGTTTGGCGAAGTTCGGGAGTGAGTGAAGCGGTTGATATTGGCAAAAGTGGGGGGCTGGTGGATCGCTGAGGTTGGTATGCCATGATCAGGATGATGGTATCCCCGTGGCCCAGTGGGCAGTT
>NZ_JADIZS010000010.1:0-203083 GCF_016704685.1 Candidatus Amarolinea dominans | reverse complement strand
GCTGACGCCCAACGAAGACCGCCGCGCCGTGCAGGTGTACGATCGCATCGCGGCCGCCATTGCCAAAAGTCTCGGCCTGGCACTTGTGGGCACTGACCCACCGCACCTGCAGCTCATCCGCCAGTTGCGGCAACGGCATCTCTTGCTCATCCTGGATAATTTCGAACACCAAATTCTGGGCGCGAGCTGGCTGCCCATGCTTGTCAGCGAGGCGCAGCACGTCTACGTGCTGGTCACATCGAGACAGCGGCTTGGCTTGCAGGCTGAGCATGTCTTACGCGTGCATGGACTGCCGGTGCCGCCCCGGCGCGCGCCGTGGAACCGATCGCAGACCGATTCCGCCGGCGAGGACCTGGCCCAGGTCAGCAGCGTGCGCTTGTTCATGGCGCGGGCGGAGCGCGTGGGCGTCACGGTGCCACTGA
This sequence comes from Candidatus Amarolinea dominans, assembly GCF_016704685.1. NCBI lineage: Bacteria > Bacillati > Chloroflexota > Caldilineae > Caldilineales > Candidatus Amarolineaceae > Candidatus Amarolinea > Candidatus Amarolinea dominans. The sequence continues at coordinate 202,661 of NZ_JADIZS010000010.1, read as the reverse complement.
ACCCAGAGACTCGCGCCGCCATGATTTCGATTTGCCAGGCCCTGGAGGGCCTGCCCTTGGGGATCGAACTGGCAGCCACGCTCCTCGAGCACCAGTCACTGGCCGCGGTGGAAAGCACCCTGCTCAGCAGCCTCGCCAGCCTGACCACGAGCGAGTCAGATATTTCTCCGCATCATCGCAGCCTGCGCGCGGTGTTCGAACAGTCGTGGCATGGGTTGAACGCAGCCGAGGCACGCCTGCTGGCGCGTTGTTCGGTCTTTCGTGGCGGTTTCACCGAAGCCGCGGCCGCCGCGGTGGCCGCCGCGGCGCCGGGCCAGTTGACCATACTGGAACACCGGTCATTGCTGCGTCGCGCCGATGAAGGCCGCTATGACATGCACGAAATGATGCGCCAGTTTGCGGCCGCAAAGTTGCTTGCCGCGGGCGAGGCGCAGAGCATCGCCTCAAAACACAGCCAATACTACCTGGCCCAACTGATGCCCACTCAACACCGGCAAGACATCGAGCTGTCCGACTGCCAGCGGGCACTCCCGGCCGTGGCCCTGGCTATGCTTGTCACTGAGATTGACAACATACGGCAGGCTTGGCAGCAGGCCGTGGCGGAAAGACGCTTTGCCGAGCTTGGCCAGGCCGCCGATGGCTTGGGGCATCTGCTTGGAAAAGTCGGCCTGCTGCGCGAAGGTCAAGCGTTGTTCGATCGAACCTGCGTGGAACTGAGCGCCGCCGGCGCGCCGGCGAGCGTGCTGAGCGGCCTTAACATCCAGCAGGCCATGCTTTGCGACCGTCACGTCAAATATGCTGAAACTGCCGCCGCTGCGCAGCGGGCGCTGGCGTTTGCAACGACCGATCTGGAGCAGGCCCGGGCCTATCTTTGGTGTGGGACTGCGCAATGGAAACTCGATAATCTGGCGGCCGCCAGCACCATGCTGCAGCAGGCCTTGCAGATCTTCCGGCGTTATCAGCACACGGATGGTGAGGCCAATTGCTTGCATGAGCTGGGCAGCGTGGCCTATCGCCAGGGTAATTTGGCCTCAGCACAGGAACGATGGGAAAAAGCACTGGCGCTGAATCTGCAAACGGGCTGTAAGCGCCGCGCCGCGGGCACGTTGAACAACCTGTCTTCAGCTTATGCCGACTGCGGCGCCTACCAGCAAGCCGATGCCTGTATTCGCGAGGGCTTGCGCCTGCTCGCCGAAGCCGGTGGGCATCCCGTGATCCAGGGGTATCTGTTAGCCAATGAGGCGCGGGTGAGCTTGCTGCTGGGCGACTATCAAAACGCCGGCTTGATCTGCGCGCATGCGCTTGAACACAGCCGCAACATCCAAAACCAGGAACTGGAGTCGTGCATGCTGGCCCAACAGGCCTGGCTCGCCTACTACGCAGGCGCCGATGCGCAGGCCTGTCAACTGGCAGAAGCGGCGGTTGTCTTGAGCCAGGAAATCCGCTATGTTTATGCAGCCGGCATGGCCCTGCCGGTTCTGGGTCATGCCCAGCGCCGCCAGGACAACTTGGCGGCAGCCAGCGACAGCTACCGGGCGGCCGTGCAGATGTGGGAACAGCATGCGCTGGCCGCGCCCGAATTCGCCCTGGATTCACTGGCTGGGCTTGCGCTGATCTCCTGGGAACAGAGTCAAGTGGAGGAGGCCCGGCGTCAGGTCAACGAGATCCTGGACACCCTGGCCCGCGTCTCCTGGGACCAGGAGATGATCGCCGAACCGGTGGTCATCTGCCTGGCCTGCTACGACGTCTTGGTCGCCACCGGCGATCCGCGCGCCGACAGGGTGCTGCAGCAGGCGTGGCGCTTCGTGCGCGAGCGAGCCGATCGCATCAGCGACCCGGCCCTGTGCGATCGTTTCCTCAATGGTACCGCAGTCCATCGCCAGATCATGGCGCTGATCAACTGAACCGAACCTGAAACGCTGCGCAATCTGCAAGGTTGGCAGCACCTGCCATGCTTTATGAGGTGGTCATTTCGATGTTGCTCCCAGCGGGCGCTGCTCCAACCCTGCCTGAGACTGGGTATCTCCCCGTTCTTCATGTTGATTGCCAGAGAACTGACGCAGCCAGGCCTGTGGCGTGTCGCGGATTACCGGAGGTGAACCATGAACAAAGGACGTAAGCGGCCCTTGTGGCTGGCGCTGGTGGCGCTCCTGGTGCTGGGCAGCATTGCCCTGGGCCTGCAGGTGGCGCCGTTCTCCCCATCAACCTTGATCGCCGCACTCGACCGTGTCGTTACGACACAATTGGATCGCCTGACAGCGCCGGGCGCACAGCCCCATGCCTTGTCAGGGCCTTTTCCTGGCCAGGGCGATGACTCAGCCCCGTCGCTTGGCTCCTTTACCGTCTTCGTTGCGCCTGCTTTCCAGCCCTTGATGGCAGGCTATCCAGGCTACGATAGCGCCAGCGGGACGTTGACCAGTCCCACGCTATTCGATCCCACAACCATCATTGGACGCAGCAATCCCCATTTGGACGGCAGCGCGCCCGACACCGGCGGCACGCCGGTTGGCACAGCCGGCATTATGGTGGCCGACTCCAATTTCGCCATCGTACCTGCGGGCTTTCAAGGCCCGCCTGGCACGCGCGAGGTCCACACCCGCATTGCCGACTTCAACATTGCCGCGCTGGGCGGGCTGGTCATGGTGCGGGCTGGTGACTCCGCGCCGGGCAGGCCGCACAGCGTGGGTGAGGTTGAATCCCTGAGCGGCGCCAGCGGCGATCCAAATCAGGATTTTCCGGCCGAGAGCTTTTTCGACGTATTCGTCGAGGTAGACTTGCCGCCCACGGGTAGTTTCCCAGGGGGCACCCTGTTCAACAACACCCCACTGCTGGTGTTCAATGATAGCCTGCAGGCGTTTCCCCCACATGTGGTGTACATCCACGGCCAAACTCCGGCCGTGCCGGTTCTTTTTCTCAACGATGATCCGGGCAACGCCTGGCTGGCAGGCGACCTCTTCGGATGGCTGAGTCTGGCCGGGCACGGCATGAACTACAGCAACACCCCCCAGGACGTGCAAGAGTTCTCGAATATCATGCGCTTCCAGCCCAGCATGCCGATGGCCTGCCAGACTTTTCATCCGGCCGACCACAACGGCGATGCCCAAGTGAACCTGGCCGACATCGTCTTGATGGCTAACCGCTGGCCGACCAACGCCGATATTCAGACGGTGCAGACCACCGCGGCGGGCTTTGGCGCCGGCTGCCTGGTCAATCCCGCACCGCCCCTGGTTGTGCAGGCCGGCGACGATGTCTTTCGTTCACCGCCCGGGCAATCGGTGCTCTTTCTCAACCTGCCGCTGGGATTCTTCGGCCCTGGCTCGGATCCGTTCGTGGGCACCGTGCAGTTCGCAGGCGTGCCCTTTGCTCCGCCCAGCAGCCAGCCGTTTCAGCCTCAAGGCCCGTTTCCCCACGTGAGCGAGACCGCCCAGCACGTCCTGGTGGATGCACGCCAGGCCTCTGCGCAGGGCGACACCGTGATCAGGCGCTTGCAGGACGCCATGCTGCATGACCCGGGCACGCCGGCTGCCACGCAGGCCGTCCCCATCGAAATCGTGGCTCTGAATTTGATCAGCGTACAGCCGATCGTCGTCACCTATAACGGCGGACAGAACCCGCAGCCCTGGTCGGTGCAGATGCAGGTTCAACCCAACACGCCGCAGACCCCCGGCGCCATGACCATTACCCGCACCTATGAGCAGGGCGGCGTCTTTACCAGCGAGCTGCCTGTAACCAGTCACCTGACCTTCAGGAACCAGGCCGGCCCGGAAGTGGTCGGCCCCATCGCACGTACAGAGACCTTCTACACCGGCTTTGGCACCAATTCACCGCTAGGGCCGGGCTACGACACCGGCGCGCCGGCGCCGTGGTTCGTGCCGTAACACCGGCGGATCGCGACCAAAAAACAGAGTGGAAGGTTGGCAGTCCGTGGACTTACCATCCTTCCACTCACAGATTCTGGAGCACCCCACCTTCACCGCCGGGCCTGCCTCACTGCACGGTGACGAACGGCGCCAGTTTACTGTACGTAGCCTCACCAATACCCTTGACCTTCTTCAAGTCCTCCACGCTGCGATACGGCCGCCCTTCCACAATGCGCTGAGCCATCGCCGGCCCAATGCCGGGCAACTGTTCCAGGTCACTGAGGCTGGCTGTGTTGACGTTGATCTTGACGCCTGGCGCCAGGGGATTGGACGCGGTCGTGTCGGAAAGGTTAGTGGACCCCAGGGTCGGCGTCGCCACTGGCGCGCTAACCCCCACCGGCGGCGGGGTGATCTCCGCCACCTGGCTGGGGACATGAACCTGCGCACCATCGTAGAGCGGCTGCGCCAGGTTGAGGCTCGTCTGATCGGCCTGGGCATCGAAACCACCGGCCGCCGTGATCGCATCCCTGACGATCGCATCAGGCGCCAGCACATAGACATCAGGCCGCAGCACCGCGCCGCTGACATGCACGCGCAGCGGCGCGGGCGTTGGCGTCTCGGTGGGCAGCGGCGTCATGGTGGCCGTGGGCGGCAGGACGATCTCGATCGGCGTCTGCGCCGGGCGGCGCACCAGAAAGGCAACGCCGCCCAGACTGAGCAGCCACAGCAGCGCCAGCGCCAGTGTCTTGAAATTGCGTTGCAGCCAGTCGTTCATGCGTCATGCCTCTTGCAGGTAGCTAACGCAAACGCCAGCCCAAATTTCGCGTCAGGCGCGTCATCCGACGCAACGATGCTCGCCGTGCCCCCCGCAGCCCCGCCCCGCGCAGGTCGCTCTTGCGTGCCTCAACCGTGCGCGGGGCTTATTCTTGTACTCAGGCCTTGATCAGGGGCGCAGAAGGGGTTGCCGGCTCGGCCACGACCGGCAGAGAGTCAACCATGCTGCGTACGATTGTCAAGAGGTCAATCGGCACCGGGAAGATGATCGTCGAGTTTTTCTCTACGGCAATCTCAGTCAACGTCTGCAGATAGCGCAGTTGGATGGCGATCGGTTCGTCTGACATGGTCCTGGCGGCGTTACGCAGCTGCACCGCAGCCTGGAATTCACCCTCGGCGTGAATAATCTTGGCGCGCTTCTCGCGCTCGGCCTCGGCCTGTCGCGCCATGGCCCGCTGCATCGTCTGCGGCAGTTCCACATCCTTGACTTCTACAATGGAAACCTTGACGCCCCACGGTTCGGTGGCCTCGTCAATGATCTGTTGCAGTTTGGCGTTGATGCTCTCGCGGTGCTGCAGCAGCTCGTCCAACTCCGATTGACCGAGCACGTTACGTAGGGTTGTCTGCGCAATGTTCCAGGTGGCCCGGCGATAGTCCTCCACGTTGACCACCGACGCCGACGGGTCAATGACCCGGAAATAGACGACCGCATTCACCTTGACGGTGATGTTGTCTTTGGTGATCGCTTCCTGCGCGGGCACATCCAGCGTGATCGTGCGCAGATCTACCTTGACGAAACGATCTACAAAGGGGATGATCAGGAACAGGCCCGGCCCCTTGGCGCCGATCAACCGCCCCAGGCGGAAGATGACGCCACGCTCGTACTCCTGCACAATTTTGATGGCCGACGAGGCCAGGACGAACAGCAACAGAACAATGAACCCAACAGCGGAATACATAGTGAAACCTCCTGAGAATTGGGGCAGACAAAACTGCCCGGTGACTGAAACAACGATCTACGCGGACGACACGTCCGCGTCCCACTCATTCGTCGCGCGCCGCAAGAGGCGCATGCCGTTGAAGATGACGATCAACGAGGCGCCCATATCGGCAAAAACGGCCATCCACAGCGTCGCGGCGCCCAGCAGGGCGAGCGCCATGAAGACAACCTTGATACCCAGGCTGAACGCGATGTTTTGGCGGACGATGTGCCAGGCGCGCCGGCTCAGCGTTACCAGCGCGGGTAATTTGCGCAGATCATCCGCCAGCAACACCACATCGGCCGTCTCCAGGGCTTGATCGCTGCCTGCGCCGCCCATCGCTACCCCAACCGAAGCACGCGCCAGGGCCGGCGCATCATTGACGCCATCCCCGACCATCGCCACGCTGCCATGTTGAGCCAACAGCGCTTCCAGCGCGGCCACTTTCTGCGCCGGCATCAAATTGGCCCTGAACTCATCCACACCGGCCTGCTCGGCAATGGCGCGCGCGGTGCGCTCATTGTCCCCGGTCAGCATGACCGTGAGCGTAATGCCGGCGCGTTTCAGGCCGGCTAACGCCTCGCGGGCATCGGGGCGCACCGTGTCGGCAACGGCCAGCAGCCCCAACACGGGACCAGGCACGCGCCCCACCAACATCACCGTCTTACCGGCCGCCTCCAGATCGGCCACAGCCTGGGCCAGGCCAGAGGGCAGCGCCTGACCTTGTTCCGCAAAGAGCGCCACATTGCCCACCAGCACAGATTCTCCATTGACCAGCCCACGCGCCCCGCGGCCGCTGAGCGCCTGCACGTTCAGCGCAGGCGTGACGCTGAGGCCACGCTCGGTGGCCGCGGTCACCACGGCCTGCGCCAGCGGGTGCTCAGAGCGGCTCTCGACGGCCGCCGCCAGGCCCAGCAGCGCGTCGGACGTTATCCCCGCGTTCGGATCGAGCACCACGTCGGTCAGGGCGGGGCTGCCCTGGGTCAGTGTCCCGGTCTTGTCGAAGGCGATGACGCGCAGGCGGCCGGCAGTTTCCAGGGAGGCGCCGCCTTTGATCAGGATGCCTTGCTTGGCGGCCCGGCTGATGGCACTGACAATGCTGACCGGTGTGGAGATGACCAGCGCGCAGGGGCAAGCAATGACCAGCATGGTCAGGGCGCGGTAGAGCCAGCCGTGCGTGCCATCGGGCAGATTCCAGAACGGTTGGGCTGCCAGCAGCGGCGGCCCCAGCGCAATCAAGATCGCGCCCAGCACGACGGTCGGAGTGTAGATGCGCGCAAAGCGGTCAACCCAGCGCTGCGTGGGCGCCTTCTGGGCCTGCGCCTGCTCCACCAGGTGAATCAGGCGGCTGATGGTGTTGTCTGCAGCCAGGCGCGTCACCCGCACCTCCAGCGCGCCGCTGCCGTTGAGGGTGCCGGCAAAAAGCTCCCCACCCAGGGCCTTGTCCACCGGCACACTCTCGCCGGTGACAGAGGCCTGGTTGACCGCCGAACTGCCCGCGATGACGACGCCGTCCATCGCGATGCGTTCGCCTGCCTTGACCAGAATTATGTCGCCCACAGCAAGATCGGCCACCGGCACGCGCGTCTCTTGCTGCGCGCAGAAGGGGCAGATGCCGCCGCTGTAGCCATCCTGGCCCAGGTGTTCCTCGCAGTCCATGCAGCCGGTCAGGCGGGTGGCGGTGGCAGGCGCCAGGTTCAACAGGCTGCGGATGCTCTGGCGGGCGCGATCCATCGTGTAGGCTTCCAGGGTCTCGCCCAGACTGAAGAGGAACATGACCAGCGCGGCTTCCCACAGCTCGCCGATGACCAGCGCGCCCACAGCCGCCACGGTCATGAGGAAGTTCATATCCAACTCACGATTGATCCACAGCACGTTGAGGCCCCGCCGTGCCACGAACCAACCGCCAGTGACGGTCGCCAGGACGATGATCCCGTTGACCAGCCAGCCGGCCGCGCCGCCCAGCGTCAGCACGCCGGCCAACAGCAGCAGCAGTCCTGCCAGCAGCGTGGAGACATCCCGCGGGTGCCCGGTGAGGAAGCGCACGAAGGTTGACGCCGGCGCCACCGCGGCCGCCGCGTTCGCTGGCTCCTGCACGCGGTAGCCGAGGCGCTGGACACGACCGGCAATGACCCCCTGGTCAACCGCGTCGGTATCGTACTCAACCCACATCTTACCGGCCGTAAAATTGACAGTCGCCTGCAGCACGCCATCCAACTGTCCCACCCCGCGCTCCAACTTCAGCGCACAATCGGCGCAGTCCATGCCCGCAATGACCAGCTCGCGATGGCGATAGCGCTGCTGCACGGTCGCACCGGCGTCACGCGCGTGCTGTTCCACCGCGACCGCTGTGACCCGCGCCGGGTCATAATGCAGGCACAACCGAGCCGTCCGTCCGTTGCTACGGTCGAGGTGCGCATCATAGACGCCATCGCGCCGGCGCAAGGTGTCCAACAGGCGTTCGGCGCAAGGCTCACAGTCCCCGTTGGCAGGCAACAAAACCGGGAGGTCGAGTTTGATCTTTTGCATGAAATTACCCGTGGCGCACGTGATCGAGGCCCTGCTCGAACAGGCGCAAAATGTGGTCATCGTCCAGGGCATAGAAGATGTGGCGGCCGGCGCGGCGCATACGCAGCAGGCGCATGTCGCGCAAATAGGCCAGCTGATGCGAAACAGCCGATTGCCCCATGCCCAACAAGGTGCTCAGGTCGCTGACGCACAGCTCCGGCGTCCCCGTCAGGGCCGCCATCAGCCGCACGCGCGTCGGATCGCTCAGCGCCTTGAAAAGGTCGGCCAGGCGCACAGCCTGCCCTGGGGCCAGCAGCGGAACTTCCTGCCCCAGGGGATGACTATCTTGCCCGTTGTTCGTGTCAGCATCCATCCGTCATGTCCAGCGTTCGCAAACATATGAATACCTGTTCATATGTTAGCACAGAAACCGTGGTTTGTCAATCTTTTTTAGAGCTGCGCTTTGACCCGCCTGTGACCGTGTGTTACAATCGAAATGGCGCATGCAAGACGCCACCGTTGCTGATGGATCGGCAACGAGACGCTGCCACTAAAGATAGAGACCCATGCCTGACCTGACTCTGCTCACCAAACTCCTCTCGACATTCGGCGATGACGCACCGGCCTGCGACGCCAGTCTGTGCCTCAATCAGCGCTTCAAGGCGGCCAACTGCCACCTGTGTGCAGACGCCTGCCCGGTGGCGGCCATCACCGTGCAGGGTGCAAATGTGCGCATCGCGCCGGAGACCTGCGTTCACTGTGGCATCTGTCTGCATGTCTGCCCCACGGGGGTGTTTGCGGCCCCAAACCAAGCGCAGGCCGACAAGCGGCTGCTGGACGCGGCCGCGCCCCTGGCCGGCCGCGCCCTGGAGTTGACCTGCCCGGCCAATCGCCAGGTGGACAGAACCGCCGCGCCGGTCGAGGCCGTGGTGCAGAGCGGACGCTGCCTGGCCGCTCTTTCGTTGGCTGAACTGCTCGATCTGGCGCAGCCCCGCCAGCGCAATCTGTGGTTGAATGACAGCGATTGTGCAGCCTGCCCCCTGGGTCAGGCGCTGCCGGTCATCCAGGAGACGGCCACGCAGGCCAACCTGGTGTTGGCCGCCTGGCACCACCCCATCGAACTGCGCACGCAGATCACCGAACCGGATGCGCTGACGGCCGTCCACCGGGTAGATGTTTTTTCCGGCCAGCAGCCGACCTATTCGCGGCGTGAGTTTCTGACCTTTGTGCGGCACACGACGACGCAGGTGATGAGCAGTGTGGCGGTCGAGGCGTTGGCGCCGCTGAACCCGATGACAGGGTCGCCGCAACCGCGTGGCGCTGAGCTGTCCTATCAACGTCGTCATCTGACCGCCTCTGTGGCGCGGCTCGGCCCGCCCCCCAGCGCGCCATGCTGACGGACAGCCTGCCCTGGGTCACGGTGCAGATCAGCGACGCGTGTACGGCGTGCAGCCTGTGTGCGCGCTTCTGCCCTACGGCCGCCATCCGCTGGACGACGCAGACGCAGACGCCAGCGACGGACGCGGCCGCCGCCCAGCCTGTCACCACTTTCGATCTCAACTTTATCGCCGCCGATTGTGTGGACTGCGGTATCTGCCAGGCCGCCTGCCCAGAGGATGCCATCACCCTGCCGGACTCAGTCAACCCGGCGCAGATCGGCCGGCGGCAGATGCAGACGCTGCGCCAGGGCCACCTCGGCCCCTGCAGAATCTGCACCATCGCGACCGATCTGGCGGTGCGTTCCACCTGCCACGTGTGCAACATGTCGCTCACCAAGAAACGGAAACGATTGAAAGGATAGACCATGCAGCGACCTTCACTTACGCGTTTTGCCTGGCTCTCGATTGCCGCGGCCATCGTGACCATCGGGCTGAAGATGGCCGCCTATCGCGTGACCGGTTCGGTCGGCCTCTTGTCCGATGCCCTGGAATCGCTGGTCAACCTGGCGGCCGCGCTGATGGCGCTGGCCATGCTGACGGTGGCCGCGCGGCCGCCCGATGAGGACCATGTCTATGGGCATGACAAAGCGGAGTATTTCAGCAGCGGCGTCGAAGGGGCGCTGATCCTGGTGGCCGCGATCAGCATCGGCGTGACGGCGTGGAACCGTCTTCTAGCCCCACAGCCCCTGGAAGGCCTGGGCCTGGGCCTGGGCATCTCCCTGCTGGCGTCGCTGATCAACCTGGGGGTGGCGCTCGTCTTGCGGCGGGCCGGCCAACGTTACAGTTCGATTACGCTGGATGCAGACGCCCAGCATCTTATGACCGATGTGTGGACATCGGTCGGCGTGTTGGCCGGCATCGGCGCCGTGGCCCTGACCGGCTGGGAGCGCCTCGATCCGATCATCGCCTTTGCCGTGGCGCTCAACATCATTTGGTCGGGCGTGCAACTGGTACGGCGTTCGGCGCTCGGTTTGCTCGATACGGCCTGGCCTGCGCCAGAACGCAGCGTGGTCGCCAACATTCTGGATCGTTACCAGGCGCAGGGCGTGCAGTTCCATGCCCTGCGCACGCGCCAGTCAGCCGCACGGCGTTTCATGTCGGTACATGTCCTGGTACCCGGCGACTGGACCGTGCTGCGAGGCCATCAACTGCTGGAGAAATTGGAGCGCGAGGTGCGCGAGGCGCTGACCGGCGTCACCATCCTGACGCACCTCGAACCGCTGGAGGACCCGGTCTCCTGGGAAGATACGCAGCTCGACCGCCAGACTGCATGAGGTAGACAGATCAATAAAATTACAACACCCCTGCGTCTTCGCGTTGAATCGTTTCCTCGCCGGATGTTTGCACCTCGGCCTTCTGCGTCGCGTAGTCGTCTGCGCTGACGAAATCTCCGCCCGTCACCTCCTGGCTTTGCAGGCGGCGGTTGGCGTCGAAGGTCAATGTCATCTCCAGGCGCGCGAAGCAGCGTCGCGCGCCACCCACTAACGTTTTGCGAACGACGTGCTGTCCGTCGTCATCGGCGCTTGGATCGTTGCGCATGTCCACACGCACCCGGATGACTTCGCCGCAGCGCCGGCAGCGCACATAGAACCAGGCGCTGGCATCCTCCGGCTTGTGGTCACTGCCGCCGGCAAAGAGCGCTTTCAGGCTATCCAGTAATCCCATCCTTCACCACCTTGTCAAACATTCCCGACCAACATGTCGAGCAGGCGACCGAGGACGCGTTCGCCATCGGCGCGCAGGCCGTTGTGTTCGTATTCGTTGGTCACCCACAGCTTGAGGCCAGCCACCTGGCGCGCCGTTTGCTCGGCAAAGGCCAGTTCGACATACATGTCATCGTAATAGGAAACCGCCGCGACCGGTACGGTGTTGGCAGCCAGCGCAGAGGGGTCGTACAGCGGCGGCCAGCCGTCGTACGCGGCCAGAATTTCGGCTGCACCTTGCAGCGGCCGCAGGTACGCGTAATCCTCGAACATCCACGGGTAGATCATCTCGCCGGTGAACATGAGCGGCGCCTGGCCGCTGGCCGCGGCGTGCAGATCGAATTCGGGAAACTCCGCCAGCATCCGCTGCGCGGACCAGGCTGAGGCCGCGCCCTGGCAGTAGCACGGCTCGTGCAGCAACGCGTAGATCGGGTTCGTTTCGAAGGACTGCATGGCTTCCAGGCCGCGCAGAAAGACGAAGTTGATCTCCGGGCCGTTGACGCCGGTCACGAACGCGTTCTCCAGCAGGTAATGAACATTTTCGAAGCCATCGCTGGCGCCAAAGCCCATGCCGATTTGCTGAAAACGCCGCGCGCTCAGGCGGCCGCCGCCCGGCAAAGGCACGATGTGCCTGAGCAGATAATCGGCGATGCGCTGGCTGTGCGCTGCATCTTGCGGATAGCGTTCGAAGAAGCGGCGGTTCTTGCCCAGCGTCCGGCGGTAGGTGGCGCGGTAGATGTCGTCCACGGAGCGATCCAGGGGCGCCAGGCCGCCGGTGATGAGCGCGCCGGCCAGGCCCTGGGGCGCGTGCGAGAGGTAGGTCAGCACGCAGAAACCGCCGTAGCTCTGGCCCAGGGCCGTCCAGGGCGTGTCAGGCCCGGCGAGCGCGTGGCGAATCAACTCGGCGTCGGCCACAATGGCATCCGCGCGAAAGTGCTTGAGATAGTCGGCCTGCGCCTGCGGCGATGACAGCCGCGCCAGGGTTTGGAACGTCACCGGTGTGCTGCGACCCGTGCCGCGCTGATCGAGCAGGAGGACGCGATAGTCCTGCAAGGCCCGTTTGAGCCAGCCGCTGTTGTTGAGCGGCCGCGGGGCGCCGAAGCCCGGGCCGCCCTGGAAGAAGACAAGCCAGGGCAGCGCGGCATCCTTCTTGGCCGCGGCCCTCACTTCCCTGGCAAAAACGGTGATCTGTTCGCCCTGCGGCCGGCGCGTGATCGAGCGGGACACGAAACTCATGCTCGGTCAAGACAAGGCCGGGAATCTGGTTACTCGTAAGAATCATTGAACAAAATCCTCGATGCAAGTGAAAAGAACCATACCAGCAGCCGTCATCATTCGGGTACAGATGGCGACCCTCATCGCTTCTGCTCCCAATCCTCGAACGACTCACGGAAGCGCGGTTCGTTCGGCTGCAGCTCCAGCGCCTTTTCGTAGGCTTGTCGCACTTCGGTATCAGGAGACTTCAGCCAGGTCAGCGCTTTAGCCAGATCGAAATAGCACCACGCGTTGCGCACACGATCGTCAGACAACTGAATGGCGCGGCGCAGCAGCTCGACTGCGTCCCGCGTCAGCCGCTGCTTCGTCGTTCTGTCTCTCGACGCCGAAGTCATGGACAACTTCAGCTTCGTCTGCGCGTATTCGTGAACAGCTTTGGCGCTGTCCTTGATCATGTCGTAGTTTGATGCAAACACGCTGTGCGCGTCGGCAAACCGACCTGATCTTTTGTACAGCACAGCAAGTTCGATGAGATCATCAATTCTGGTAGGCGATGGCACTTGAGAGAGCAGGTCGGCCGCCTTAGAAAATTCTGATCTGTCAAGATAGTGTTTCGCCATGGCGAGGAAGGGTAAATGCGCATCCATCATCGGCGCGCCAGATTGAACGCTGGCGAAAAGTCTCTCTGCCGCGTGAACGTTGCCCAGGGAAGCATGGTATTCTATCAATTGCGCCACGAGCGCGCCTGAATTCACCGCCTGACTTACCGCCTGCTCCAGGTTTTCAACGGCTCTTTGACGCTCACCCGCGGCCCACAGATGGGCGCTTTCGCGCAGGGCATGGATGACCACATACTGCGGATGGGCCGGCAGAATGACGCGAAAGTAGGTGCGGCTCTCATCGAACTCGAAGATCGGGCGCGGCGAACCGTTTTCGTTCATCTTGCGATAGATCTTGGGGATACCTGTCCCGCGGCCTTCAGCGAGGCGAAGCTCCTTCAGGAATTCGCCTATGCGTCTGTTGCGACTGGGCACCGGGGGCACGGTTGCGCCCACCTGGAAATGGCGCATTTCGATGCCAGGCGCTGGCCCAGGATAGCTGATGATTTCCATCCGGTCAGGGTACAGGTAAACCTTCACCGGCTCCGGCACCCCTTCGTAGCTGCGATGATACACCGCGTTGACCAGGGCCTCTTCCATCGCTTCGTATGGAAAAGCGACCGTTCTGTGGGCCTCGGCCTGCCGGGGAATCTTCCGAATCATCGTGGTGCTCAGGGCATCCAAATAATCCAGCGCCTGCCTGATTTGCGCCGACAGCGGCCCGCGGAACAGCCTCTCTTCGATGAGATCACCGCCGGCGCCATCTCCAAACTGCACCACCTCGATCCTCGCGCCTGGGAAGTAAATCTCCGGGTCATTGACAAAGAAAAGGAGGGCGACATTCCTGGGCGCATCGAAACCGTTCACCTGGGCCGAAATCCGCATGTAGCGATATAAATCTCGATCTGCAACCTGGGCGCCCGGCGATACGAGATCGCTCTTGATGTCGGACAAGAAGTGGCGAACCAGCGTCGGCGAGATCACGTCAACCGTATGCCCCAGGCTGCGACGGTCGTCGAAGGGAACTTTGGCCGTCATTGCCATGAGCTGCGTGAGACTATCGCCTTTGGCCTCGACGGTCTCGGCGCCTTGCCTGACATAGTACCTGCGCTCGCCGCCACGAGTTGTCTCCGGCGCCTGATAGGGCCGCACATCGCCGGCCGGCGCCCAGATGACCAGGATCTGCCTGTCCTGGTAAACCTCAGGCGCAATCACCGGCTGGTATTCGGGATCAATTTTTCTGCAGTTTCCGCGAATCTGTTTCTGAATCTCGTCGAGGTTGAAACCTTCGAGGCCGCGCGGGGGCAAGACCGGCAAGCCGCCTTGCTCATCCACTCCGATGACGATATAGCCGCCGTTCAGGTTGAAGAAGTCGTTGGCAAACGCGCTGATTGTTCGTACCGTCTGTTCCAGGATGGGCGCGGACCAGGTTCCTTTGAATTCGCGGCGCACCGACTCCACCGAACGGGCGTTGATCAGATCATCCAGATTGATGGGTAGAATGCTCATTGGTTGAAACCATTTCGTGACAGAATGCTTGCAGTTATTGTACCACGACATGACGTGTGTTACAATCATTTCGAATCACTTATGAAAGACTGGAAACAAGCATGACTCAAACATCACGAACACCCGGCATTGACCCGGCGCACGACTACCTTCGTTACGATGAGCAGCCGCTCGACGCCATCTTCAACCCGCAGAGCGTGGCGCTGATCGGCGCGACCGAAAAAGCCGGCAGTGTGGGGCGCACCATTCTCTGGAATCTGATCAGCAGCCCCTTTGGCGGCACCGTCTTCCCCATCAACCCCAAGCGGCCCAACGTCCTGGGCATCAAGGCTTACCCCAATATCCGCGAGGTGCCTGATCCGATTGACCTGGCGGTCATCGTCACGCCCGCGCCCACCGTGCCCGACATCATCGGCGAGTGCGTCGAGGCCGGCGTGCGCGGGGCCATCGTCATCTCGGCCGGCTTCAAGGAGACCGGCCCGGAGGGCGTTGCCCTGGAGACGCAGATCATGGCGCAGGCGCGCAACAAGATGCGCATCGTCGGCCCCAACTGCCTGGGCGTGATGAACTGCCTGACCGGCATGAACGCCACCTTTGCCAACGCCATCGCGCGGCCCGGCAAGGTCGGTTTCATCAGCCAGAGCGGCGCGCTCTGCACGGCCGTGCTCGACTGGAGCTTCAAGCAGAATGTGGGCTTCACCGCGTTTGTCTCCATCGGCTCCATGCTCGACGTGGGCTGGGGCGATCTGATCCATTACCTGGGCGATGATCCGCGCACGGAGAGCATCGTCATCTACATGGAAACCATCGGCGATGCGCGTGGCTTTCTGTCCGCCGCGCGCGAGATTGCCCTGACCAAGCCGATCATCGTCATCAAACCCGGGCGCACAGAAGGCGCGGCCAAGGCGGCCGCTTCGCACACCGGCTCCCTGACCGGCAGCGACGAGGTGCTCGAATCGGCCTTCCGCCGCAGCGGCGTCCTGCGGGTGAACAGCATTTCCGATCTGTTCTACATGTCCGAGGTGCTCTCCAAGCAGCCGCGCCCCACCGGCGGACGCCTGACGATCGTCACCAACGCCGGCGGGCCGGGGGTGCTGGCGACCGACGCGCTGCTTATGGGCGGCGGCGAGCTGACCGAGCTGTCGCAGGCCACCTACGAAGAGCTGAACAAAATCCTGCCGCCGGCCTGGAGCCACAACAACCCGGTGGATGTGCTGGGCGACGCCAGCCCGGAACGCTACGCGCAGACGCTGGAGATCGCGGCGCGCGACGCCAACAGCGACGGCCTGCTCGTCATCCTGACGCCGCAGGCCATGACCGACGCCACGCGCACGGCAGAGGCATTGACGCCCTTTGCCCACTCCACCGGTAAGCCGGTGCTTGCCAGTTGGATGGGCGGCGCTGACGTGGAAAAGGGGGAACAACTCCTCAACCAGGGCAACATTCCCACCTTTCAGTACCCGGACACCGCCACGCGCATGTTCAACTACATGTGGCGCTACAGCTACAACCTACGCGGCCTGTATGAGACGCCGGTTCTGCGCAGTGATGCCGAGACCGGCGGTCAAAATCGCACGCTTGCGGCGCAGTTGGTGGACGCGGTGCGCGCGTCGGGTCGTACGATCATGACCGAGACCGAATCCAAGCAGCTCCTGGCGCTGTACGACATCCCGATTGTGCCGACGGAGATTGCCGCCAGCGAAGCAGACGCCATCGCCTGGGCCGACAAGTTCGGCTACCCCGTGGTGTTGAAGATCTATTCGGAAACGATCACCCACAAGACCGATGTGGGCGGCGTGCGCCTGAACCTGCAAAATGCCGACGATGTCGGTTACGCGTACCGGGCCATCGAACGGGCCGTGCGTGAGCGGGTGGGCGCGGAGCATTTCCAGGGCGTCACCGTGCAGCCGATGATCAAGCTGGAGGGCGCGTATGAACTGATCATCGGTTCGAGCGTGGACCCGCAGTTTGGCCCGGTGCTGCTCTTTGGCACGGGCGGACAGTTGGTGGAGGTCTTCAAGGATCGTTCGCTGGCGCTGCCGCCGCTCAACACCACCCTGGCGCGGCGCATGATGGAACAGACGCGCATCAGCCGTGCGCTGAAGGGGGTGCGCGGGCGCCAGGCGGTGGACATGGCCGCGCTGGAACAGATCCTGGTCAATTTCAGCCAGTTGATCGTGGAACAGCCCTGGATCAAGGAGCTGGACATCAACCCGCTGCTGGCGATGGAGCCGAAGGACGATGGACGGCCCTCGCTCATCGCCCTGGATGCCCGCGTGGTGGTCTACGGCGCGGAGACGGCGGCCAGGGACCTGCCGCGGCTGGCCGTGCGCCCGTATCCCAGCCAGTACGCGGCCTGGTGGACCTTGAAGAACGGGCAGAAGGCGATCATCCGGCCCATCCGGCCAGAGGATGAGCCGATGCTGGTCAAATTCCATCAAACGCTGTCGGACAGGAGCGTCAACATGCGCTACCTCAGCCCCATGCTGCTGGGCGAACGGGTGGCGCACGAACGGCTGGCACGGCTCTGCTTCATTGACTATGATCGTGAGATGGCGCTGGTGGCGCGCGGCGAAGATCCAGACAGCGGCGAACGCGCCATCTTTGGCGTGGCGCGGTTGCAGAGGGTGTTTGGTTCCGACGCAGGCGTTTTCAACCTGCTGATCAACGACCGCTACCAGGGGCAGGGCCTGGGCACGGAGCTGATGCGGCGCTTGATCGCCGTCGGTCGCGCCGAGGGCCTGGGGCGCATCCAGGCCGAATTTGCGCCCAACAACTACCTGATGCGCAGCATCAGCCAGAAGCTCGGCTTCACCCTGACCGAAACGCCCGGCGCGGCCATGGTCAGGGCGGAGTTGACCCTCTGATTCATTCACCCTCACCTCGTCCCCCGGACGAGATGTTTTCACATCACAACTGATTGTAGCGGAAGCAGCTCACGACATGATCGTTGACCATGCCGGTGGCCTGCATGAACGCGTAGCAGATGGTGGAGCCGACGAACTTGAACCCGCGGCGCAGCAGGTCTTTGCTCATGGCGTCCGAAACAGGCGTGTGCGCGGGCAGGTCGGCCAGATCTCGCCAGGCATTGCGCAGCGGCCGGCCATCTACAAACCGCCAGATGTAGGCGTCGAAACTGCCGAATTCCCGTTGAGCCGCCAGGAAAGCCTGTGCGTTCCTGATCGCGGCCGCGACCTTGAGCCGATTGCGCACGATGCCCGGATTGGCCAGCAGCGCCACGACCTCGGCGGCGCCGTATGCCGCAACCGTGGCGACCTCGAAGTTGGCGAAGGCCTGCCGGAAGTTGGCCCGCTTGTTCAGAATGGTGGACCAGCTTAGCCCGGCCTGCATCCCTTCCAGGATCAGCATCTCGAACAACTTGCGGTCGTCGTGGACCGGTACGCCCCATTCCTCGTCGTGATAGGCCAGGTAGAGCGGGTTGGTTGCAGCCGCCCAGGCGCAGCGTGTGAGCATGATTCCTCCTCGTTTCGTATCGCGTGATCGCGCAGCCGATCGGGATCAGTATATCATGCGGTCAACCAACCACCAAACAGCATTCTTGATTGACTCGAACGGCAAAAGGGTGCTAAAGTAGCATTGACAAAGGCCATTCAACCGATTAGACTGACAGCACCTGCGCCGGCGTCGCTCATGCACCGCGACCTTCCAGGCGACGACGCTGCGACGCACGCCGGCAGCGGTGGTTTTTCTTGCGTGTCATTTTGTCAGGTTGCGTCCCCCAGGGGTCTTATTCGATGTCGCATTGCACTCGACGACCATGGTGGTGCCTTTGGCTCATGCTGGTCCTGGTGACCGGCTGCCAGGGAACTCCGCAGCCGAAAACTCCAGCCTCTGCGCCGCCGGCCGCGCCAACCCGGCCGCCGGCGCT
Source organism: Candidatus Amarolinea dominans (assembly GCF_016704685.1). Classification (NCBI taxonomy): domain Bacteria; kingdom Bacillati; phylum Chloroflexota; class Caldilineae; order Caldilineales; family Candidatus Amarolineaceae; genus Candidatus Amarolinea; species Candidatus Amarolinea dominans. The sequence goes on along the minus strand of NZ_JADIZS010000010.1, from coordinate 184,185 downwards.
TGCCAATTCCACCCTGACAGCGCCCGCGACAGCGACGCTGTCTGCCCATGCGACGCCGACGGTGTGGATGCCAACCGCTGCGGCGACCACCATGCCTACCGCCGCCGCACCGATCATGCTCCACGGCCATCCCCAGCGTAACGCCCACGCCCCTGGCGCGCGCCTGGGTGCGGGCGCGCGCCAACGTGCGCAGCGGACCGGACACCACGTATCCATCGTTAGGAATGGTGGAAGGCGGCCAGATCTTCGACGTGCGCGGACAGTCGGCCGATGGCGTCTGGATGCAGGTCTGCTGCCTGGGCAAACCACCCGCGCCGGGCTGGATGCTGGTCTCCCTGCTCAACGTCGTCGGCGCGCGTCAGCACCTGCCGGTGGTCGAGGCGTTGGCGCCTGGCGCGAAGCCGGTCACGCCCACCCGCACGCCCACGCTAACGCCAACAGCCACCCCGACTGCGACGCCGACTGCGACGCCGACTGCGACGCCAACTGCGACGCCAACTGCGACGCCGACCCCGACGCCGACTCACACCCCGACGGCGACGCCGACTGCGACGCCGACTCACACGCCCACGGCTACGCCAACTGCGACGCCGGCTCACACCGACCGCGACGCCAACTGCGACGCCGACTCACACACCCACGGCTACGCCGACTCACACGCCGACAACTGCGCCCACCGAGACGCGCACCCCGACCGCGACGCCAACTGACACCCCGACGCACACACCAACTCATACGCCGACCGCGGCGCCGACGGCCACGCCCACCGCGACGCCGTCACGCACGCCAACCGCTGCACCGACGTTCACCGCGACGCCGTCACGCACGCCGACCACTGCGCCGACCGCCACCGCGACGCCGTCACGCACGCCGACGGCTGCACCGACAGCCACCACGACGCCGTCACGCACGCCCACGACTGCACCGACCGCCACCGCGACGCCGACCCGCACGCCGACGGCTGCGCCGACCGCCACCGCGACGCCGTCACGCACGCCCACGAACGCGCCGACGTTCACCGCAACGCCGTCACGCACGCCCACGAACGCGCCGACGTTCACCGCAACGCCGTCACGCACGCCGACGGCTGCGCCGACAGCCACCGCGACGCCGTCACGCACGCCGACGACTGCACCGACAGCCACCGCAACGCCGTCACGCACGCCGACGGCTGCGCCGACCGCCACCGCGACGCCGTCACGCACGCCGACGGCGCACCGACCCCCCCGCCCGCCACCGCCACCGCGACGCCGTCACGCACGCCCAGGCTGCACCGACCGCCACCGACCGCGCCGACCGCCACCGCGACGCCGTCACGCACGCCGACGACTGCACCGACCGCCACCGCGACGCCGTCACGCACGCCGACGGCTGCACCGACCGCCACCGCGACGCCGTCACGCACGCCGACGACTGCACCGACCGCCACCGCGACGCCGTCACGCACGCCGACGGCTGCGCCGACCGCCACCGCGACGCCGTCACGCACGCCGACGAACGCGCCGACGTTCACCGCGACGCCGTCACGCACGCCCACGACGCGCGCCGACGTTCACCGCGACGCCGTCACGCACGCCGACGAACGCGCCGACCGCCACCGCGACGCCGTCACGCACGCCCACGAACGCGCCGACCGCCACCGCGACGCCGTCACGCACGCCGACGGCTGCACCGACCGCCACCGCGACGCCGTCACGCACGCCGACGGCTGCACCGACCGCCACCGCGACGCCGTCACGCACGCCCACGAGCGCACCGAGCGCACCGACGGCTGCGCCGACCGCCACCGCGACGCCGTCACGCACGCCGACGGCGCACCGACCGCCACCGCGACGCCGTCACGCACGCCGACGGCTGCACCGACAGCCACCGCGACGCCGTCTCACACGCCGACGAACGCGCCGACGTTCACCGCAACGCCGACAGCAACGCCTTCCCGCACGCCGACCGCGACGCCGTCCCGCACACCGACCGCGACGCCTTCGGCGACCGCGACCGCAACGCTGACGCGTGTGCCAACCGTGACGCGGACATCTGCCCGGACGCCGACCGCAACACCGGCGCGCAGGTTGACGATCACGCCGGCCGCGGTAACGGCGCTGCGCGCAGGAACTGGCCTGCGGGGACGGCTCATCTTCTCAGTGGCAAATATGGAGGCGCGGCGCTGGGAGTTGTGGGAACACGATTTTGGCAGCGGACAGGATCGTCGCCTGTTCGACTGGCGCAGCCAAGCGGCCTGGGCCACCAGCAACAATCTGCTGGCCTACTACGGCTGGCCGCAGGAAGTGGGCCTGGCAAACGGCGGTCTGTGGATCATGAACGGCGACTACACGTCAGCGCGCCTGGTGCTGCCGCGCGCGGGCTATCCTTCCTGGGCGCCGGATGGACGGCAGTTGATCGTCGAGCGCAGCGCAGCGATCTTCCTGGTCAACAGCGACGGCAGCGGCCTGCGCCAATTGACCGCCGGCGCGCATCCGGCCTGGTCGCCGCAGGACAGCGCCATTGCCCACCGGGCCTGCCCGGGCGGCGCCTGCGGCATCTATCTGACCGACGCCCGCACCGGCGCGCAGCGGCGCCTGACCAGCGGCGCTGACGATGATCAGCCGGCCTGGAGCGCAGATGGCCGCAGTCTGGCCTTCGTGGCGCGGGAAGATGGTCATTTCCACATCTACCGCATCGCGGCCGACGGCGCCGGGCTGCAGAAACTGACCGATGGCCCGGCCGATGAGGGCCTGCCGGTCTGGTCGCCAGACGGCAATTGGATTGCCTTCCGCTCCAATCGCAACGGCGTGTGGGCCGTCTATGTCATGCCAGCCACCGGCGCCGAGATGTACCTGGTTGCCGCGGGCGATCTGCTTCCCACCTGGCTCAGCGAAAAGATGACCTGGCGCCGCTGATCCGGTTCGGCGGTCGTACCACAGCAGTTCCAAATGTAGCACACATTCAACCACAAAGAGCACAGAGAACACAAAGAAACGGCAGATCAGACGCAAATCGGCAACTTCTCTGCGTTCTTTGTGATCTCTGCGTTTTCGGAGAAAACGCATCTGTGGTAAAAAACCAGGCTACATTTGGAACTACTGGTCGTACCAGCCGCTAGGGCGTCCAGGCTGCGGCGACGAGCATAATGTCACCCAGATCAACCACCCCATCGCAGTTGATGTCGTGCTGCGGCAGATAGCCCGCATCCAGAAAATCGCCCGCGACCCGCTCCACATCCACGATGTCGGTCTTACCAGACCCGTTGACATCGGTCACGCCGCTGGCGCACCACAACTCCAACGCGCCCATGTCGTACTGCACTCCACGCGGCCGGGAGATGTTGTCCAGGTCAGGACTGCTGCCCGCCGCGCACGCGTCCAGCGCCGGTGAGCCGGGCTTCAGGTGATAGTCCCCGCGCGCGGTGGTGATGAACCACGGATCGCTGCTGACGTTGCCCGCGCCGGTCAGCACACTGGTTTGCGTGTCGTTACAGGTGGCCGTGGTGGTGAGGCCGCCGCCGGTCACGAAGCCCAGCAGGGTATTGCCCCAGACGACGTTGTTGTCGAAGGTCCCGCCGGTGGTGTTGGCGTAGAAGATGCCATACTGGCTGTTGTTGACAATGGTGTTGTGCTGTGCGTCGAAGGTCGAGGTTGGCCCCGCGCCGCCCTCGTTGTAGACATGAATCGTGCTCTTGTTGACGCCGCTGGCCACGTTGTCGCGCACCATGCTGTTCTGCAGACTGACCGTGGCGTCGTACAGCTCCAGCGCCGAACCGGTGGCCGCGGTGTTGGCGATGAACGCGGTGCGCGCAATGCTGCCCGTGCTCTCGCCCTGGAAGAAGATGCCGCCGCCCAGGTCAGCCGCCGAGTTGCCGCGCACCTCGGTGCAGTAGGTGTTGGCCGCCAGGGCGTTGGGATCGCAGGCCGTGGCCTGCGGTGAACGGACTTCGTCGCCAGAACCCTCGGCCGGCCCGCGTAGCAGGCCCATCGTCGGCGCAATCGTCACCGACGAGGTGTTGACCGCCGCGATGCCGCCGCCATCGTCGCCGGCCTGGTTGCCCACGATGATCGTGTTGTCCACCAGCAGATCGCTGTTGTCCAGGTAGATGCCGCCGCCGTCGCCGACCAGCGCCCGATTGCCGCCGCCGTTGAAACCGACCTGGCCGCCGTCGAACTCCACCCGCGTGCTGTTCTCGGCGTAGATGCCGCCGCCGTTGCCGCTGGTGGCCGTGTTCACCCAAATCTCCGGGGCGCTGCTCGTCAGGTAATCGTCGAACCACGCCGTGGCGCCGCTCCCCAGGTAGACAGCGCCGCCATTGCTGCCCGCCACGTTGCTCGTCATCTGAATCCAGCCCCAGGCGTCCACAAAGGTGTCGCTCAACGCGTAGATGCCGCCGCCGTTGATGCCGGCCTGGTTGGTATTGATGTTCAGACGATAGCCGCCGAGCGCCCGCAGCACCAGCGGCGCGCCGCTGGTGTCATAGATGCCGCCGCCGTTCGTGCTGGTGGTATTGACCGCCACATAACCGGTTTGTGTCGTAGCCGCCACGCTGAGCGCACCGCCGCTGCGGTAGATGCCGCCGCCCGGCCCACTCGCCGCCTGGTTGTAGCGGATGTCCGGGTTGGTGATCGTCATCGCGCCCGAATCCATATAGATCCCGCCGCCGCCCATGACCGCAATGTTCGATTGAATCACCGCATCACTGATCGTGACCGCGCCCAGGTGGAGACTCAACCCGCCGCCGGGACCGGTCTGGGCCTGGTTGCTGTTGAGCGTAGCGCCGCTGGACAGGTTGAGGCTGCTGGCGCCGAACACGCGGATGCCGCCATATGAGTGGCCGGCCACGTTGCTGTTGACCTGGCTGGCGTTCACCGTGACCGTGGCGCTGTCGCCCAGAATGTACAGGCCGCCGCCCAGGCCCGAAGCGACGGCGGTCTGATTGCTGTTGACCGTCGCGCCATTCTGCACGTTGACGGTCGCGCTGGTGTCCACCATGATGCCGCCCCCGCGCTCCACGGCCTGGTTGTCGTTGATCAACGCGCTGTCCACGGTGACGCTGGCGCCGCCGGTTGCGTAGATGCCGCCGCCGTCCGCGCTGGCGCTGTTGAACTGCACGCCGCTGTTGTCGTTCATGGTCAGGCTGGTGCCCGCGCCGGTCAGATAGACGCCGCCGCCATCCACTGCGCTGTTCCCTGCCGTGCTCAGGCTCCAGCCGATGTCCGCGCTGTCGTTCATGACGATGTCGCCGCCGCCCAGCGCGTAGACGCCGCCGCCGTTCGCGATCGCCGTGTTGGAACGCACGCGGCTGGTATCTTCCATTTGCAGCAGGCCGCCATACAGGTACACCCCACCGCCCAGGTCCGCGGAGGTATTGGGCAGCGTGTAATCGCCAATGCGGCTGTCGCCGCGCAGGATCAAAGTCCCCTCGTCGAGCGCCGCGCCGCCGCCGCTGCCGCCGCCGGTCGTCTCACATTCGAATATGCGGCTGGCGTTGATCATCTCCGCGGTGCTGCTGTAGATGCGCAGCCCGCCGCCCAGGTTGGGGCTGGAACCGTAGGTGAGGTCGGTGTTGTCCAGGCCCAGGTGCGCGCCAGAACCGACATAGACGATGCCGCCCAACGTGGCTGTGCCGTCGGTCAAAGTCAGATTGGCGAAGGTGACGGTGCGACTGGCGCCGATCTGCGCCACGCCGCCGTAGGTGGCGACCGCGTCGTTGGCGTCAATGGTCACGCCGCTCGTGGCCCCGGCGCCGCAGTCGTTCGTGGCCGCGGTCAACACCAGGTCCTTGTCAATCAGGCCCAGCCGCTCCGGGTACGTGCCCGGGCTGATGTAGATCGTGGCGCCGGAGGAAGCCGCGCTGATGGCCGAAACGATGGTCGCGTACGCGCAGGCCGCGCCGTCGAGGCCGACGAAAGCCATCGCCTCGTCCGCGCCCGCGTCGAAGGCGCCGTCCAGGATCTCCTCGCAGTTCCAGCACACCAGGCTGAAGTGCTGATCGGTGGCGTCGCCGTTGTAGTAATAACCGTCGCCGTTGAGCGCGGTCGCGGTCACGCGGATCGTGTACGAGCTGGAGCTGGGCGTTTGGACGAAGACGTTTTCCACGTTGTTCAGCGAATCGGCGCTGCCGCCGGTGGTGCTCCAGCCGCCGCTGAAGACGTTGCCGCGCCAGATCGTGCCGCCCGCGCTGGTCACGCGCAGGTCCAGGTTGTTGACGCGGGCCGGGTTGGCGTTGGCCGCGCCCGGCGCATCGGACCAGACCAGGCTGACGCGCAGCGGCTCGCCGCTGTCGTTCGCATGGACGGTTTGCTCCCAGGTGTTGCCGGCGCTGGTCAGGACCGTCGGGTTCTGGTAATACTGCACCGCCACCGTCGGGTTGAGAACCAGGCCCATGTTCAGACGCCCCCAGCCCTGGTGATTATCGGGCCGGTTGCCCAGCGCCGTGCCCCAGCCGTTGTCGCCGCCGGCCAGGTTGTCGGTGGCGTTGATGAACGCGGCCTTGACCGTCTCCGGATAGGGATCCCCGCCGCCAAAGCGCAGGCGCCAGAACTCGAAGAAGAGCGCGGCCGCGCCGGTCACGTGCGGTGTGGACATGCTGGTGCCCGAGCAGTAGCTGTGCTGCGTAGAATTGCCAGGCGAGGTGGCGCAGGAGAGATTGCAGTCGCGCCGCCGGCCGTCACCACACGGTTTTCGGTGCTGATGATGTTGACGCCAGGCGCGGCCAGGTTGGGCAGCAGGCGGCCGTCGAAGGCCGGGCCGCGGCTGCTGGACGCGGCCAGCGAGTTGATGTTGCCCGTCAGGCCGCCGGCGGTGTTGGAGCGCCGGCTGAGGCTGCTCGCGACGGTGATGATGTTCTTGGCCTCTTTCGGTTCTGTGATCGAGGACATGCACGGCCCCGCGCCGCAGTCATCGCCCGCATTGCCAGCCGAAAAAACGGTCAGGAACGGGTCGCGGATGTTGACGTTGGTGCGGTCCGCGTCGAGCACCCAATCGTCCTGGTTGGACGCGTTGAGGGTGTAGCCGGCCGGGCTGCCGACGTTCCAGGAGTTGTTGCTCAGATCGGCGTTGGCCGCGGCGTCGCGCACACGCACCGTCACCGACGGATTGACGTTGTCCTCCGCAATGGCATCCATCGCGTACAGCGTCGCGCTGGGCGCCATGCCCAAGCCGTAGACGAAGCCATCGGGATCGGCCGTGGCGCTGCCGCCGTCGCCGGCCACGATGCCCGAGACGTGCGTGCCGTGGCCTGAACCGGCGCCGTCGCCGTTCACATCGGGCGCGCCATCCGAGCCAGGCTCGTTCGGTTCGTTGTAACCGCCGTAATCGGTGCCGCCCGTCACGTTGAGGTCCGGGTGATCCCAGTCCACACCGGTATCTACGATCGCCACCGTGACGTCGCGGCCGCGGTAGCCGATCTCGTTCAGCCAGGTGGTGTAGCCGGTTTCCGGCTCTCCCCCGGGCGCGTTGTCGGCCAGGATCTGATTGGAGCGCTCGTCGTCAATCTCCGACCGGCCCACGATGTCGCTCGCCATGAGCTGCGGCTGGCGCGCCAGCACTTCCAGCAGGCGGGCGGGCAGGCTGAACTCCCAAACCTCCAGGGCCATCACCTCACCGGGCGCGTGGCGCGGCGCGCGGCTGAGGATGACGCCGCCCGCGTCCTGGATCAGGCGCTCGATGCTCGCCAGGTTGCCATCGTCCAGCAGCAGCGCCTGCACACGCGGTAAACCCGCTTGACCCGCCTCGGCCGCGGCCTGCGCCAGGCGCGCGCTGAGCCGGAACGCGGCCGGGAACTCGCCGATCCAGCGCACATTGGGGTTGCCGGACAGGCGGGCCAGCGAACGGGCGTCGCTCCAAAGCAGGAAGGCGTTGTAGGGGTAGTGCTGGAGCACGGCGCCGGTCGCGCTGAGGGCGTCCATGTCCTGCTCGTCGGCCGGGGCGTAGAGCTGCACCAGGCTCAGGCCCTGACCGCGATCGTTGACCGGGCTGGCGGCCAGACCGGCGGGCATGGCCGGCGGCCCGTCGGTCACAGGATCGAAGCGCCAGGCGTCGAAGCTAATCAGGCCAAAGCCATCTTCCTCCTCGAAGGGCAGACCGCTGGCCTGCAACTGGCTGAACTGCGCATCGTCGAGGACCAGCCAGGCGAAGGCGCCGTAATCGCGCGCCAGGAGCGCGCCGCTCAGCGCCTCATCCAGGCGCCGCTCGCCCAGCTCGTCATAGGTGACGCGCACCGCATGGCGACCGGTCGCCTGGCGCTCCTCCGGCGTAACCTGGGCCGCGGCCTCGATCAGGGCGCCGACGCCGGCCACGTCGTACGGCCGGCTGTCGCCATCTACATCGGTCGCCTGGCCGCTGTTGCAGTGGTCCACCGCGGGCGAGGTGCGCACGAGGTGATAGTCGCCATTGGCCGGGTCCCAGAAATCGGGATCGCTGACCAGGTTGTTGCTGCCGGGGTAATCGTACTGCACGATGGAGCAGTCAATCGTCACGTCGCCGCTGCCGAGGACCAGGCTGCTGTCGCTGTTGGCCCAAAGGATCAAGTCGTCGCCGTCGAGGCGCGTGCCGGTGTCAATGCCGAAACTCCTGGACTGGCCGCTGTTGCCGGCAAAGGTGCTGTTGCGCACGGTGGCGTCGGGTGCGCCGAAGTCGTTGAGCAGGCGCAGCGTGTAGTTGGACGTGGCCGTGTTATCGGTCGCCATCACGTTGTAGAGGTTGACGTAGGCTTCACCGCGGGCATAGAAAGCGCTGCCCAACGAGCCGCTGTTGCCCTCGGCGTAGACGCCGTCGAAATCGAGGTCCGCGCCGGAGGTCAGGTAAACGGCGCCGCCGTAGCTGGTGGCGGTGTTGTTGGAGATCTGCGTACACTTGCCGCTGCACGCCTGGGCTGCGTTGCGGTCCATGTCCAGGGTCGTCAAATCATCCGTGGCATAGACGCCGCCGCCGAGACTACCGGCCGTGTTGTCGCTGATGCTGCCGTTGTCCACGTAGAGGTCTGAGGCGCCGGCCAGGTAGACCCCGCCGCCGCTGCCGCTGGCGCTGTTTTCGCCGATACTGGCGTTGGAGCCGCGCAGGTTGATGTAGCTGCCGTTGGTCGCATAGATGCCGCCGCCGTTGCCGGCGGCGGTGTTGGTCAGAATCATCGCAACCTCCCACGCGGTGCTGTTCAAATACACCGTGCAGTTGTCAAGATAGAGACCGCCGCCGCCGCCGGAGGCGGTGTTGGAGAAACCACCGATAACGGAGTCGCCGATGTTGATGGCGCCGCCGGTGCAGTGGATCCCGCCGCCGTCGCCATACAGGGCGTGGTTGTCATAAACTAACGTCGGCTGTTCCAGGTTGAGGACGGTCGCCGCCGACATGTGAATCCCGCCGCCGCTGGAGGACTCGTTGTATCTGACGGAGGTGCGACGCAGGGTGACTATGTTTTGGTCGTCGATCTCCAGGGCGCCGCCAAAATCGCCGTCGACCTCGCCGCCCTGCAGGATGAAATTGTCGATGACCGTCGTCAGCGGGACGGCGCCACCGAAGACCTCGACGACCGTGTCGCCCTGGCCGCTGGCGTCCAGGGTCGTCCTGGTGCTGCCCTGCGCCGTGCAGGTGCTGTTCCAGCCGCCGCTGATCGTCAGCGACTTGGCGTTGATGTTGACGGTGGCGTTGGCGCCGGTGAAGGTCTTCCCCTGCACGCGGATCGTGTCGCCCGACGCGGCCGCGTTGACCGCACCCTGGACCGTGGCGTAGGTGCAGCTATCGCCGACGGTCAGGGTGGCGGCCGGGCGCTGCGGCGCGGCGTCGCCGGGCGGTGTGGCCCATTTCTCGTCATCGGCCGGCGTGGGGCGCAACGCCTGCTCGCGGCTGAGCGCCTCCTGGCGCAGCAGTTCGGCGCGGTTGGCCGCGTCTGCGGCGGCCTGCTGCAGCTCCTCCTCGCGGGAGATGGGGCCGACCGGCGCGGGCGTTGGGCGTGCAACCGGCGGCGCAATCTCCTGCGCCAGGCGAATGGCCGCAGGCAGATCGAACCGAGCCAGTTCCTGGATGAGCGCGGTCAGGGCCGCCTGGTCGTCAGCATTGGTGGCCGCCTCGATCTGCTGCCAGAGGCGTTCCTCTTCGGTGAGGACCGGGTCAGAATTGCCCGGCAGGTTGGCCTCCAGGGCCAGCGTGCTGCTGGTGGGCGGTGTTTCTTGTGCATGAACAGACAAGGCGATGGGGGCGGCCTGCGCGGCCGGCGTCAGAACGAGGGGCAAAACAAGCATGAGAACCGACAGCCAGCGCCAGGCGAGCATCATTCGTGATGGCCTGGCGCCTGTTGAATGAACTGTTGACATGGGTTATTCTCCTTTGATGGCATGAGCACAGGGTTTCGGTCGCACAACCAGGGGAGCACTTAGGGAGACTGAACGGCCACGAGTGGATGAAGCGATGTTGGAGGTGGCGCCACATAATAAAGAACTAACGGGGGATGCAGACTTGCGTTTATGTCATGCAAAAGCGCAAAGGAGTGGGCAGCAGGAGATTAGCCCCCATGCCCCTGGAGCACAATCGGGAATGAAAATGTGGCTGGTCTAGGAGTCTCGAACCTGTTCGAGAAGTTGACCGGCCAGGACAACGCCGTCACGCCGGAGACGTGACCTACGGGTGAACTCACTGGCCCGCGTCTTTTGCCAATTGCAGCATGGTGTCCATCATCTGTCTGAAGTACGGGCACTTGTTGTAGACAGTTTGTGGGTCCAGCTGATCGAACAGATCCTTCCCGTCGGTTAGCTTCTTGTATTTTCGCCGCAATCTGTCTTTGTAGAGCCGATCAAGTAGTTTTCCAGGCGGTTCATCGAAATTTACGGTCTCAGGGTACGTGATCTTGGCCGGCAGAGCCTTTCTGATGACCGTGGGAAACAGTTCAGAGTTACTTAGAAGCCAGGCCTCTACTTCATGCACCGCAAAGAATACCTTGAAGCGCTCACGGCCGACCCTGCTTTCAAGCTCTTTGGTTGCCCAGAGCAGACGTTGATCGGCAGACTCCAGATGATTTGGGTAGATCGAAGGCCCATAGAGGTCTAGAAGGGCTATCACTGCGATGATCTCGGCGGCCTTCGGGCTTTCCAGGTACATCTGCGCCCGGTCCGGCAGATCGCTAATCAATTCAGGCCAACCATCGAAGCGCACAATTTGGACCCCTACCCGCTGGTTGAGACGAACGTCCAGCCAACGTTTCAGGAAGGCAGGGATGGCTTTTTGTTCGGTGTAACCCTCCACGAGCAGCACGAATTTCATGCCAACGCCTCCAACTCGCCGCTTCGATACATCCGGCCCAGTGTATACCTCTTGAGCCAATAATCGAGCGCTTCATCTGAGAGGATTCGTAGATGGGTGCGCCCTTCCTGCCACTGTGCGACGGTGGTGGTCGGTGGGGTATCGCCAAAGGCATCCAGAAACTCGGCTGAATGCGTTGTCAGGATGACCTGCGACTTGAGGGCGGCGTCGCTGGCGTACTCGGCGATGATCGGCAACATCGAAGGGTGGAGGCCTGTCTCTGGCTCGTCAATGGCAATCAACCCAGGCGGGTTCGGATTGACCAGGACCGCGAGAAGGAACAGGAAGCGCAACGTCCCATCCGAGAGATCGGCAGCCGTTTGCTCGCGCCGCAGGCTCTTCCAACGCACGCGCAACTGAATTCGCTGATCGGCGGCCGGCGGGAAGATCAACTCGTCGAAGTCATCCCCAAAGGCAACCCTCATGGCTGCGTTGATGTCTCGTTTGAAGTCCCGACTGCCGGTGTACAACGTATGAAGGACCGAGATCAGGTTGGCGCCATCAGGCGCCACGGAGGTTTCCGAACGGGCAAGCGTTGGTTGGCGCACAGGCGCCTCGCGATGCACCTGAAAATCCTGATAGACACGCCAGCTCGCCAGCTCATTCTGGAAGTGAGAGATGGTACGGTTTGCAGCGAATGGCCCCGAAGCCATCGAGAGCAGCGTTTCCTCCTCGGGCACGGCTTCTTCGGGCGCGTCCAACCTTTTCTCCCGTTCATCGAATACCACCGCGCTGCGCGGGGTCCGCTCCAGGAACTTCATCGGTTGCTCCTTTTCTCCAGTATGCACGCGATAAAAGTTGCCCAGAAGCTCATGTTCGATGCGATACGCGCTGGAAAGACCGAGGCGCAGCAGTTCTAGCTGATAGGTCAACCTGTAGCGTTCCGACTCGAGTTCTGGCATCGCCGCGCCGACCGGAGCGGTCCTGACCTGAAACGAAATCTGTGGTTCCTGGCCGTCCCAGACCAACGGCTCCATCCCCCCTTCGCGTTGAACATATTTCCCCAGGCCACCCCGCGCAGAGACGGCAAGCAATTCGAACACCTTGAGCAGATTGGACTTGCCGCTGCCGTTTGGCCCGATGATCACATTGATGTCGCCAGGCGTCCACGTGATATCGTAAAGTGAGCGAAACCGCTTTACATCTAGCTGCAACAGCTTCTTCATGCTTGCCTCCAAGTTCCGGTCATCGTCTGACACCGGTTTCATTAAGCCATCTTCACGTCAGCGCGGCCTACGCCTCGACGTAATAGACGATGCCCACGGTGCCTGGCCCTACGTGCGAGCCAACGACGGGGCTGAGTTCGCTGAAGTGCAGTTCTGCCACGTCGAACTGATCGGCGATCTGGTCGTAGAGCCAGAGCGCGTCGCGGGTGGCGGCTGCGTGGGCCACGGCCACGTGCAGCGGTTTCTGGCCGGCCGCGGCCGTTTGCAGATCGAGCAGCAGCGCGTCGAGCGCGGCGCGGTGCCCGCGGGCGGTGCTGGCGATGGTGGTGCGTCCATCTTCGATAGCCAGGATGGGCTTGAGCGCCAGGGCGGCGCCCAGCCAGCGGTCGGCCGCGCCGATGCGCCCACCGAGATACAGATAGCGCAGGTTGTCCACGACCAGGCGCACATGCAGCCGGGGCGCCAGGGCGCGAGCCGTCGCGGCGGCCTCCACCAACGTGGCGCCTGCGGCGCGTGCATGCGCCGCGGCCAGCACGACGAAGCCGGTGCCCATGGAGACCGAGCGCGAATCAATCACCTCGACGGGGATATCAACGGCCGCGGCCGCCTGACACGCGACATCAACCGTGCGGCTGTAATCGGCGGACAAATGCACAGATAGGATACCGTCATGGGTCTCCGCCAACGCCTCGTAGGTGGCAATGAGCGATTCCAATGACGGCGGTGATGTCACCGGCAACTGGGAAACGTGCGAGAGGCGCTGGTAGAACTTTTCGGGTGCGATGTCCAGACCATCTCGGTAGGTGACGCCATCATAGGTCACGGTGAGGGGCACGATCGTGATCTGAAAATGGCGCAATAGATCACGCGGCATATAAGCGGTGCTATCTTTGACAATGGCAAATGACATGGTAGCTCGACACGTCCTTCGTCAGCGGCGGCGCTGCAGCAAGCGCGGGCTGCACAGATGCAATCAGAGGGCTGATTACCCCGCCGGACGGTGAGAATTGTCACGCTGACGGCTTGGCAACGAATAGACAGTTGTCGCCTGACAAGCTCTCATCATGACCACATTTATTATACCATGAGCGGTGAATAGCTGGAAACCATGCGGGGAGAGCGACACGGGCCTGGGAGTGGGGCGTCTCGCCCGCAGCGTCGCCAGGCGCTCGTGCTCGCAACGTGTGGCGCTCACGGGCTTAGGAACAGAAAGGGTCGTCGGCCGCAAGGACGCGTGGCAGGAGGAGTCGCAGGTCGTCCATGAGCTCGGGCAAATGCTCGGACAACGAATCGTCCATGAAGATACGGCGCGGGTACCAGGCGAGAGTGCCCTCGACTGATGGGGTCAGCGTACCTCCCTGCGCTTCGGCGGTGAAGATGCAAAGCAGCACGCCGGTGTTGGCATCGCCAGTGCCCAGGGTTGGGCTGGGCGGCTGGTTGAGGATGCCGCGCAGGCGCAGGTGGCTGACGGTCAGCCCGGTTTCTTCGTGTATTTCGCGCAGGGCCGCGGCCTGGATGCTTTCGCCGGCCTCGACATGGCCGCCCACACCGTTGAGGCGGTTGGCCCACAGGCGTTTATTGGGCGCGCCCCGCAGCAGAAGCACGTCATCGCCCTGAAGAATGAAACAGAGCGTGCGGGGCACAACGGTGTAGCGGCGGTCAGGCATACATTTCTTCCGCCGCGGGCGGTTGCCGGTCGGCGACCAACCGTTGGAGATCGGCCAGACGCACGTTTGCCAGGCTGGAGACAACCAGGTTGGCCGCGGCCACGCGGCTGGGCGGCCCGACGCCGACCACCATCATGCCGGCAGCCCGTGCGCCCACAATTCCGGCCGCGGCATCTTCGAAGACCACGCAGGCCGACGGCGGCACGCTCAGCCGTGTAGCCGCCAACAGGAAAAGGTCGGGCGCTGGCTTCGAGTGCAGCACGCTGTGCCCGTCACAAATCACATCGAAGCGCGGCCGAATGCCCAGGCGATCGAGGACCGCATGGGCGTTTTGACTGGCCGAGGCGACCGCGGTGCGCAGGCCGCTGGCGCGGGCGTCGTCCAGCAACGGTAGGACGCCGGGCAGCAGATCGGCTGGTGTCATGTGGTTGAGCATGGTGAGGAAGTGGTCATTCTTGCGGGCCTGGAGTGCGGTCATCTGCGCCTCTGACAGGACGCGCCCGGCCAGGATCGCCTCCAGGGATGCGCGCCGCGAGACGCCGCGCAGTTGATCGCCCAGGGAGCGACTGAAGGCAAAACCCTCTTCTTCAGCCACACGCTGCCAGGTGCGGTAGTGCAGTTCGGCTGTGTCGGTCAGCACGCCATCCAGGTCGAAAATCAGAGCTTGCAGGGTCATCGTGGTCATCGGATCTTGATGATGGGGGGCAATCGAAGGGGGTGCCAATGGGGTTACGGTAACACGGGGAGCCAGTTCTGTCAAAGTAAGACCGTCTATCTCAACACAATGGGCGTCAGACATCGAATTGGTCGGCCCTTACAAAATTATGATGGCATTTTGTAACTTGACTTACGGATGAAGGCTTGATTCATAACGGATAGTACGCTACATTCCCCCGTCACTCACCCCAAGCGCTCGTAAGTAGATTCCCCGATCATTTGATGCCCGAAGTCACCAGCAGCAGGCAGCCGTGAGTCGGTCTGCCGAGAAAGAGGAGGAGGATCATCATGAAGTTGTCCGTGCAGACGCGCCGCGTCCTGATGTTAGCGTTGGCTCTCATGTTAATGATTGGCGGGGTTGCACTTGCCAGCGAAGGGACGCATTGGTCTTATGGCGGTGAAAGTGGCCCCGATCACTGGGGTGATCTCAGCCCGGATTACGCCGCGTGCGCCACGGGCGTGGAACAATCGCCGGTTGACATTCCGGCTGACGCTGCGCTGAACGCAGGCGATATCAGCTTTAGCTATCAGCCGAGCGCGGTCAACATCGTGAACAACGGCCACACGGTCCAAGTGAACTATGACCCAGGCAGTGCCATCACCTTGAACGGTGTGCGCTACGACCTGGTGCAGTTCCACTTTCACGCCCACAGCGAACATGCCCTGGCAGGTGAGCTTGAACCGATGGAAGCGCACCTGGTCCACAAGAACGCCAAAGGTGGCCTGGCCGTGGTCGGGGTTCTGCTCAAGGCGGGCAGTGAAAACCCGGCGTATGCCGCGGTGCTGAACAATCTGCCGGCCGAGGAAGGCGAACCGCATGCGGTCAGCGGCGCATCGGTGGATGCCAATCAACTGCTGCCCACCACGCGCACCTACTGGCGCTACAACGGCTCGCTGACCACGCCGCCATGCAGTGAAGGCGTACAATGGCTGGTGCTGAACACACCGGTAGAGCTGTCGGACGCGCAAATCGCCGGGTACACGGCCATCTACAACGCGAACGCGCGGCCGCTGCAGGCGTTCAACGCGCGCGCCTTTGTTTTGACGCTCACCCTGCCCGTCACCGGTGATGTGAGCATGACGTTCGACGCCGTCCTGCTGGTGGCCGGCGCGCTGTTGATGCTCAGCGGACTGATGATCCTGCGACGCAGCCGCGGGCTGGCGGTCAGCTAACAATAGAGACCCGGTTTCTGGCAGAAACCGGGTCTCTATTAAATTTCTATCGAAGAAAACGCTCATTTGACAAGATTTTTATTTTTTGTTATACTGTAAGTGCTTTCATGTAAGGACAATCGGCGGTTTGTTTACAGAGAGGTGGTTGAAAACGTGGCAGGTGTCACCATCTACGATGTCGCCCATCAGGCCGGCGTGAGCATTGCGTCCGTGTCACGTGTGCTCAACTCGCCTGAGTCGGTCAACCATGCGACGCGAGCGCGTGTGCTCACGGCCATTGATGCGTTGGGTTATATGCCCAAGGCCGAAGCCGTCGCGCGTGCGCGCAAGAGCACGCAGCGTATTGGCGTCCTGGCTCCCTTCTTCACCTATCCTTCGTTTGTGCAGCGTCTGCGCGGGGTGGCCGCCACCCTCTCGACGGCCGCGTACGAGCTGGTTATCTACAACGTGGACTCCTCCGCGCACCGCGACGCCTACCTCGCCAGCCTGCCTCTCACCCGTCGCCTGGATGGCATCATCGTCATGGCCCTGCCGTTTGCGGAAAGCGTGGCGGAGCGTTTGATGCAGCGCCTGGCCGTCAATGAGATGGATGTCGTCTTGATCGAGTGGTCACAC
The DNA here is from genome assembly GCF_016704685.1 of Candidatus Amarolinea dominans. Classification (NCBI taxonomy): domain Bacteria; kingdom Bacillati; phylum Chloroflexota; class Caldilineae; order Caldilineales; family Candidatus Amarolineaceae; genus Candidatus Amarolinea; species Candidatus Amarolinea dominans. The sequence goes on along the minus strand of NZ_JADIZS010000010.1, from coordinate 167,570 downwards.
GCCATGTTCAGCAGCATCGTGATTGATGATGCGGCCGGGGGGCGGCTGGCGGCCGAGCACCTGCTGACCCTGGGGCGCCGGCGCTTGGGTTTCGTGGGCGATTCAGATCTGCCCGATTACGCGATCCACACCAGTGACCGCCGCCTGGCCGGCTTTCGCGAGGCCCTGACGCAGGCAGGCCAGGAACTACCGGCCGACTATGTGGCGCTGGGGCCGCACGGCCTGGAGACCTCCTATCGCCAGGCGCAGCGCCTGTTCGACCTGCCGTCGCCGCCCGATGCCATTTTTGCGGCCAGTGACACACAAGCGCTGGGCGCCCTCAAGGCTGCGCGTGATCGAGGTCTGCGCGTGCCGCATGATGTCGCCGTGATCGGTTTTGACGACCTTGACCTGGCCGATTACATCGGTTTGACCACGGTGCGCCAGCCCCTGGAGCAATCCGGTCGCATTGCGGCCGAGCTGCTCCTGGCGCGTTTGGATGACCCCACGCGACCCAACCAGAAAATCACCTTACCCCTCACGCTGGTGAAGCGTGAGACAGCCTGAGTCATGAAAATTAACGAAACAGGAGGAACCCAAAGGGCATTTCATCTATTCGTGTTCTGCTGTAGACGACGGACGCGGCCTACCTGGCCCGGCGCCCGGCGATCGTTTACCAGTGATTGACTGAATCTGATCTGAAGGATCACAAGAAGGAGAGAGAAACATGCGACGTTTGAATTTGCTTGCGCTGTTGGTCATCGTGACCCTGGTGCTGGGCGCCTGCGGTCAGGCTGCGGCGCCAACCGCGGCCCCAGAAGCTACGAAGGCTCCGGAAGCCACGAAGGCTCCAGAAGCCACCAAGGCCCCGCCTACTGACGCGTCCGTGGGCGGCACTGAAGCCGGCGCCCGCGCCAAGGGTCTGACCGAACTGGCCGATGCCTATGCCGGCAAGTACAAGGGCACCAAGGTCACCATGACCGGCCCATTCACCGATGAAGATGCCGTGAAGTTCAACAACTCGGTCAAGGCGTTCGAGGGAGCCACCGGCATTGACATCCAGTACGAAGGCTCGAAGGAATTCGAGGCGTCCATCGCGGTGCGCGTGCAGGCCGGCGATGTGCCTGATGTGGTTGACTTCCCGCAGCCGGGCTTGCTGGGCACCTTCGTCAAGCAGGGCAAGGTTGTCCCGGTTTCTGCGGCCATCTCCGCGGGCTGGCTGAAGGAAAACTACCTGCAGTCGTGGCTGGACATGGCGACCATGACCGGCGCGGACGGCAAGGCCGACATGTACGGTGTCTGGCACCGCTTCAGCGGCAAATCGCAGGTCTGGTACCCCAAGAAGGCGTGGGACGCGGCTGGCTACAAGATTCCGACCACCTGGGATGAGCTGCTGGCGCTGACCGAACAAATCGCCAAGGACGGCGACCCGGCGTGGTGCGTGGGCATCGAGTCCGGCGCCGCCACCGGCTGGCCGGCCACCGACTGGACCGAGGAGATGATGCTGCGCACCACCTCCCTGGAGAACTACGACAAGTGGGTGAAGGGTGAACTGAAGTTCGCGTCACCTGAGGTCAAGAAGGCCGTCGAGACCTTCGCCAATGTCTGGAACAACGACAAGTACGTCTACGGCGGCAAGGCCAGCATCGTGACGACCTTCTTCGGCGATGCCCCGACTCCCATGTTCGAGAACCCGCCCAAGTGCTGGCTGCACAAGCAGGGTAACTTCATCACTTCCTTCTTCCCCAAGGAGGCCAAGGCTGGCGTGGATTACGACTTCTTCTACATGCCGCCGGTAGATGCCCAGTACGGCAAGCCCTACCTGGTAGCTGGCGACATCATGGCCATGTTCCACGACCGGCCTGAGGTGCGAGCCGTCATGCAGTTCTTCTCGACGGGTGAGAGCGTCAAGGGCTGGCTGGCCTCCGCCGGCGCGCTGTCCATGCACAACGACTCGCAGCTCGACTGGTACGGCGACCCCGTCGAACGCAAGATCGCCGAAACCGTCAAGGGAGCGACCTCTGTGCGCTTCGACGCTTCCGACCTGATGCCCGGCGAAGTTGGCTCCGGCTCCGAGTGGAAGGGCTTCACCGACTACTTCTCCGGCGCCAAGGACCTGGACACCGTCCTCCAGACCATCGACGCGGCCTGGCCGAAGTAAATCAGGCGTGAACGCCATGCCGGTCGGCGCAGGCCGACCTCGCGGCGGCACGCCCTTTCGGCCCGAATTCATTCGGCAGCTGTAGTCGGCGCCGGATGCCTGAGTAGTTTCGAGTGCGTAAACCGTCTGGCGGCAGGAAAGAGGCCATCGGGCCTGCTTTCCTGCCGCTCACGACCAGGAGGGTAACCCATGCAGCAACTGACAACACGGGCACAGCCCAAGAGCTCCCTGGAACGGCTCATCACTCTCGTCGTGCAGGCACTGATTTCGCTCTTTGTCCCGGTGCTCACTTTTCTCGTCCTCTACGCGGGCTTTCGCTTCTTGCGTGAGAGTGACGCGCCCAAGGGGATCATCGCCCTGGTGGCCATCATCTGGGGAGTGGGTGGCGTCGCGCTCTTGTACCTGGTCTCCAACTGGTTCATCGAGCGCATGGGCGACATCTGGCGCGCGCGCCTGCAGCCATTTGTCTTCGTAGGCCCGGCCGTGGCCATCCTGGCCTGGTACCTGGCCTTACCGACCGTCCGCACGTTTTGGGTCAGCCTGTTCGACCGTAACGGCACGGCCTTCGTCGGCCTGTCGAACTACCTGGCGGTGTTCACCAACCGGGACATGTTCACCGCGTTTCGTAACAACCTCATGTGGATCATCATTGGCGCCACCTTCTGCGTGGTGTTCGGCCTGCTGATCGCCGCCCTGGCGGACCGCAGCCGTTTCGAGAACTTCGCCAAGGCGATGATCTTCCTGCCCATGGCCATCTCGATGGTCGGCGCCGGCGTCATCTGGAACATGATCTACGACGTCAACCCGAACATCGGCCTGCTCAACGCCATCGTGGGCGGCCTGACCGGCGCCAAGCCGGTGGCCTGGACCGCGGCGGCCAATCTGCAGCCCTGGAACAACCTGTTCCTGATCCTCATCGTGATCTGGTTGCAGACCGGCTACGCCATGGTGCTTTTCTCCGCGGCCCTCAAGGGCATCCCGGGCGAGATCATGGAGGCCGCACGTGTTGACGGCGCCACCGAGATCCAGGTCTTCATGCGGATCATGATCCCCTACATCATGGGGACCATCATCTCGGTGGGAACTACCGTCGTTATCTTCACCCTGAAGATCTTCGACGTGGTGCAAGTGATGACCGGCGGCCAGTTCAGCACCCAAGTCATCGCGACCGAGTTTTATCGCCAGAGCTTCACCGCGCAGAACGCCGGTTACGGCTCCGCGATCGCCATCGTGTTGTTGATCGCCGTCATACCGGTCATGATCTACAATTTGCGCCAATTCAGCCAACGGGAGGTGTTCTGATGGCCACCAAAACCACAAGCGCCAAGCGCGCCAGGCTCGGTTCGGACATCCTGGTCAACGGCAGTCTGGCCCTCCTCGTGCTGCTCTGGACCATTCCAACCATCGGCCTGCTCGTCTCATCGTTCCGAACGCGCTTCGACATTCAGACCTCCGGCTGGTGGAGTATCCTGCCGCACCAGGAATGGATGCAGACTGAGGAGTTCAAGCCCGACGACAGCCTCGACCGCGAGGCTGTGATGACCATTCGCGACGCGCAGGGCACCTTCGAGCAATTCCGCGCCGGTGTGAATGCGCCGGACGGCAAGACCCGCCTGATCTGGATCGGCAACAAACGCCTGGGTGTCATCCAGGTGCAGGAACAGCACTGGACCAGCAACACCGACTTCACCGTGGAAAATTACGGCCAGGTGCTCGCCGGCAAGCAGTTCGAAATCCGCCAGCCAGACGGCAGCATACAGGTGGAGCAAGGCGACAACTTCGTCGGCGCGTTCCTCAACAGCCTGACGGTGACCATCCCCGCGACGCTGATTCCGATCTTGATTGCGGCCTTCGCGGCCTACGGCTTCGCCTGGATGGCTTTTCCTGGCCGCAAGGCATTCTTCATCATGGTGGTGGCCCTGCTGGTTGTGCCCCTGCAGATCGCATTGGTGCCGATCTTGCGCGACTATGTCAGCTTGAAACTCAACGGCGAATTTCTGGGCGTGTGGCTGGCGCACACCGGCTTCGGCCTGCCGCTGGCCGTCTACCTGCTCTACAATTACATCAGTTCACTGCCCAAGGACATCCTGGAATCGGCATTCATTGACGGCGCCTCGCACTTCACCATTTTCGTGAACCTGATCCTTCCGCTCTCGGTGCCGGCGCTGGCGTCCTTCGCCATCTTCCAGTTCCTCTGGGTCTGGAACGACTACCTGATCGCGCTGATCTTCATCGGCGCCAAACCGGACGTGCAAGTGCTGACCATGCGCATCGCCGAAATGGTTGGCTCGCGTGGCAACGACTGGCACCTGCTCACCGCTGGCGCCTTCATTTCCATGCTTCTGCCGCTGGCCGTTTTCTTCAGCCTGCAGCGCTTCTTCGTGCGTGGCCTCCTGGCCGGCTCGGTGAAGGGCTAAGCGAACGAAAGTTGCCAACTTTTGGGAAAGTTGGCAACTTTTGCAGGAAGGTCACATGCAGAACGACTGGTACAGGGACGCTGTCTTCTACGAGGTATTCGTGCGCGCCTTCGCCGATGGCAATGGCGATGGCATCGGCGATCTGCCTGGCTTGACCGCCCGGCTCGACTACTTGCAAGCCCTGGGCGTGGATGCCCTCTGGATGCTGCCCATCTTCCCCTCCCCGCTGCGCGATGACGGCTATGACGTGGCCGACTATGGCGCCATTCATCCCGATTATGGCACGTTGGACGATTTTCGTCACCTGATGGCCGCAGCTCATCACCGCGGCCTGCGCGTGGTGGTTGAGTTAGTTCCCAACCACACCTCCGATCAGCACGCCTGGTTTCAGGCCTCGGCTGATCCTTCGCATCCTGATCACGCCACCTACCGTGATTGGTACGTCTGGAGCGACACCGACGACCGCTACGGCGCTGCGCGCATCATCTTCCTGGACTCTGAGCCGTCCAACTGGACGTTCGACCCGCGGCGCGGCCAGTATTTCTGGCACCGCTTTTTTCATCACCAGCCTGATCTCAACTACGACAACCCGGCCGTGCAGCGCGCCATGCTGCGCGCCGTCCAATTCTGGCTTGACCTGGGCGTGGATGCCTTCCGCGTCGACGCGACACCCTACCTGTTCGAGCGCGAAGGCGCCAGCAGCGAAAATCTGCCGGAAACGCACGCCTTTCTCAAGCGCCTGCGCCAGTTCGTGGACGCGTACGCGCCGGGAACCATGCTGCTCTCCGAGGCCAACCAGTGGCCGGAAGATGTGCGTCCCTATTTCGGGGGCAACCCGGCCGATCCAACCGCGCCTGGCGATGAATTTCACATGAACTTCCATTTCCCCCTCATGCCGCGCATCTTCATGGCGCTGGCCCGCGGCGATCGTGCGCCCATCCAGCAGATCCTGGCCCGTACCCCGCCCCTGCCCGCCGGCTGCCAGTGGGCCACATTCCTGCGCTGTCACGATGAACTGACCCTGGAGATGGTCACGCCCGCGGAGCGCGAGTTCATGTGGAACTTCTACGCGCCAGAACCCCGTATGCGCCTGAACCTCGGCATCCGCCGGCGGCTGGCGCCCTTGCTCGGCAATGACCGCCGCCGCCTTGAGCTGGCCAATTCACTCCTCCTGACGCTGCCCGGCTCGCCCGTCATCTACTACGGCGACGAAATCGGCATGGGCGACAACATCTGGCTGGATGACCGCGACGGCGTGCGCACGCCCATGCAGTGGTCGGACGCGGTCAACGCCGGCTTCTCCAGCGCCGCCCCCGCGCAACTGCATGACCCGGTGATTGATGAGGTGATGGGCGATCAGACCTACAGCTATCGCCGCGTCAATGTGGCCGCGCAGGAGGCTGACCCTGATTCCCTGCTGCACACCATGCGGCGCTTGATTACCGTGCGCAAGCAACACCCCGCCTTTGGCCGCGGCGACCTCACATGGTTGCCGTGCAGCACACCGGCCGTCGCGGCCTACAGCCGTGCCGGCGCGGCCGAGCGTCTATTCATCGTGCAAAATCTGTCTGCGCAGCCCCAGGCCGCGACGATCGAACTGCCCATCAGTGCCCCCCTGCCCCCAATCCTGGGGGAGCCGAATGCTTTTCCCCCCGCCGCCGCAGACCTGCACGACCTGCTGAGCGGAAGGCGCCTGGCCGTCCAGGAGGACGGCCGCCTGGCGTTGAACTTAGCCCCTTATGAGTACCTCTGGTTAGGTTGAACACATGAGCGAAACACCCTGGTTACAGCAGCAGACCCAATTGACCCTGGAGCGACTGCGCCCGCGCTTGCAAGCGCGCATGTCAGCCCAGGCCGCGGCCGATCCTGACGGCTGGCAAGACTTCAGCCGCCGCCTGGACGCCAATTTTCCCCGCTTGTTCGCGACCTACTACGATCTCTACGCCGCGCGCTACGATTTCTTCTACCATCTCGAAGAACTGCTCGTCACCGCGGCCCTGGGCTGGTTCGACCGCCCGTCCAGCCTGCGCGGCCTGGACGCCAGCCGCGAGGCCGATCCGCAGTGGTTCCAAGCGGAGCGCATGTTGGGCGGCGTCTGCTATGTGGACCTCTTTGCCGGCAACCTGGACGGCGTGCGGGCGCAGATTCCCTATTTCAAGGAGCTGGGCCTGACCTTTCTGCACCTGATGCCGCTCTTCAGCAGCCCGGCCGGCAACAACGACGGCGGTTACGCGGTCAGCAGCTACCGCGAGGTCGACCCCAGCCTGGGCACGATGGCGCAGCTGTCTGCCCTGGCGGCCGAACTGCGCGCCAACGGCATCAGCCTGGTGCTCGATTTCGTCTTCAATCACACCTCGGATGAGCACGAATGGGCGCGGCGGGCGCAGGCGGGCGATCCAGTCTACACCGAGTTCTACTACCTGTTTCCCGATCGCACCATGCCAGACGCCTACGACAAGAACCTGCGTGAGGTTTTCCCCGATGTGCGGCCCGGCAGCTTCACCTATCGCCCGGACATCGGTCGCTGGGTCTGGACCACCTTCAACAGCTTTCAGTGGGACTTGAACTACAGCAATCCCGTGGTCTTCCAGCACATGGCGGCCGAGATGCTCTTCCTCGCCAATGCCGGCGTCGAAGTGCTGCGCCTGGACGCGGTCGCGTTCGTGTGGAAACAACTGGGCACCGGCTGTGAAAACCTGCCCCAGGCCCATCGGCTCATTCAAGCCTACAACGCCCTGGCGCGCATCGCTGCGCCCTCGCTGCTCTTCAAGTCTGAGGCCATCGTTCATCCCGATGAGGTGGTCAAATACATCGGGCCTGGCGAATGTCAACTCTCCTACAACCCGCTGCTGATGGCGCTGCTGTGGGAGGCGCTGGCGACGCGCGAGGTCAAGCTGCTGCAAGGCTCGTTGCGCGACCGTTTTCGCATCAACCCCGCGTGCGCCTGGGTCAACTACATCCGCTGTCATGATGACATCGGCTGGACCTTCGACGACGGCGACGCGGCCCGCGTCAACATGCGCGGCTTCGATCACCGCCAATTTCTCAACGCCTTCTACACCGGCCGCTTCATCGGCAGTTTTGCCCGCGGCCTGCCCTTCCAGGAAAACCCCAAGACCGGCGATTGTCGTATCTCCGGCACGGCCGCGTCGCTGGCCGGCCTGGAAAAGGCGCTCTTCGACAACGATCCCACCCAGATCGAGTTTGCCCTGCGGCGCATTCTGCTCCTGCACAGCATCATCCTTTCGATGGGCGGCATCCCCCTCCTCTACCTGGGCGACGAGATCGGCATGTTGAACGACTACGGCTATGGGCGCGACCCGGCCAAAGCGGGCGACAGCCGCTGGGTGCATCGTCCGTCCGCCAACCAGGCGCAGATCGAAGAGCGCCATGACCCGACGACACTGACCGGCCGTCTCTTCACCCGCCTGCTGCACCTGATCGCGCTGCGCCGCGCCTCCCCGGCCCTGGGCGCGGGCGCGACGACCCTTTTCGACACGGGCAACGGCCATGTGCTCGGCTACGTGCGCCAGAACGGCGGGCAGCGTCTGCTCCTGTTCGCGAACTTCAGCGAGAACAAACAGACCGTGGCCAACAGTGTCGTGCGCATCCAGGGCCTGGCTTATCATTTTCACGATCTGGTGGCCGACGAGCAGGTCACACTCAGCGGTGACCTGGACCTGGGGCCGTTTCGCTTCGTGTGGCTGCTGGCAGAATAAGGTAGGCAAAGCCAATGTTCGATCTCATTGCCTGTGGTGAACTCCTGATTGATTTTGTACCGACGGTATCTGGCCTCAGCCTGGCGCAGGCGCCAGCCTTCAAGAAGGCGCCGGGCGGCGCACCGGCCAATGTGGCCGTGGGCACCGCGCGCCTGGGCCGGCGCGCCGGCTTCATGGGGCAGGTCGGCGACGATGAGTTCGGTCATTTCCTGGCCGACACCCTGGCCGCCGATGGTGTGGATGTAGCCGGGCTGCGCTTCTCCGACGCCGCGCGCACCGCGCTGGCCTTCGTTTCCCTGCGCGCGGATGGCGAGCGTGAGTTCATGTTCTATCGCCATCCCAGCGCGGACATGCTCTGGCGTCCGGCCGATGTAGATCCAACTTACGCCGCGCAAACGCGCATCTTCCACTTTGGCTCCATCACCCTCATCGGGGAACCGAGCCGCAGCGCCACCCTGACCGCCGTGGCCGCGGCGCAGGCGGGCGGCGCGCTCATCTCCTACGACCCCAACCTGCGCCTGCCGCTGTGGCCTTCGCCTGGGGCCGCGCGCACCGGCATGTTGGTTGGCTGGCAGTTGGCGCAGGTCATCAAAGTCAGCGAGGAGGAGTTAGCCTTCCTCAGCGGCGCAACTGACTTGGCTACGGGCGCCCGCCGTCTGTGGCACGACGCGCTGCGCCTGCTGGTGATAACGCAGGGATCGGGCGGCAGCACGTACTTCACGCCCCACGCGGCCGGCCATGTGCAAGGTTTCTCGGTAACGCCGGTGGACACCACCGGCGCCGGCGATGGCTTCGTCGCCGGCCTGCTGACCGGGCTGCTCGACTGTGATCTGAACTGGACCGAAGATGATCTGCGCCATGCGCTGCGCCTGGGCAACGCGGTCGGCGCGCTCACCACGCTGGAGCGCGGCGCCATTCCTGGCCTGCCCACCCGCGCCGCAGTCGAGGCGTTCCTGGCAAGCGCACCCGTATGATTCTACTGGGCGAATTAGCGGCGCTCTTCACCTCGCTGGCCTGGTCGTTCACCTCGCTGCAGTTCACCCTGGCCGGCCAGCGCGTCGGTTCCGTGGTGGTCAACCGCACGCGGTTGGTTCTGGCGGTGGTCTATCTTTCGCTGGCGCATCTCCTGCTCACCGGCAGTCTCTGGCCGCAGGGAGCCGATTCGGAGCGCTGGCTGTGGCTGGGACTCTCCGGCGTCATCGGCCTGGTTGCCGGCGACGCCTGCCTCTTTCAGGCCTACGTGCTGATTGGCCCCCGCCGCACCATGCTGCTGATGACCCTGGCGCCGATCTTCTCTTCCCTGCTGGCCTGGCTGTGGTATGGTGAAACCCTGACCTGGCTGCAGACCCTGGCCATCCTCATGGCCCTGGCCGGCGTCGCCTGGGTCGCGATGGAGCCGCGTGGTCAGCCCAGCGCTTCCGCCGCATTTGTCGGCGATCACGATCACCACGCCTACCGCAACGGCGTTCTCCTGGGCATCGGCGCCGCGCTGGGTCAGGCCTTCGGCCTTTTCTTTTCCAAACTGGGCATGGACGGCGGCTTTCTGCCACTCTCCGCCACCCTGGTGCGCATCCTGATAGCGACGGCGACCCTCTGGCTGATCACGCTGCTGCAAGGGCAGGTGCGCGCCACCGTCACTGCCCTGCGTGACCGCCGCGCGACGCTCTTCATCATCGGCGGCGCGTTCACCGGCCCCTTCCTCGGCATCTGGGGTTCGATGGTCGCCGTGCAAAATGCCCCCCTGGGCATCGCCTCCACCCTGATGGCGCTGCCGCCCATCCTGCTGATCCCCCTGACGCACTGGATCTTCCACGAGCCGGTGACGCGCCGCGCCGTCATTGGCACCCTGATCGCCCTGGCCGGCGCCGCGCTGATTTTTTGGCAGTGACAATCACCGCACAGTCCCAAAGGGAGTAGTCAAGCGCAGAGATCGTTATATCGGAGGAAAACAATGCCCAATCTAGCCTACGTTGGACAAGTGATCACGGTCTATCCCATTCACGGCGCCGACCGCATCGAAAGCCTTGAAGTCGTGTGTGGCAAAGGGGGACGCTGGCGAGGCACGGCAAAGAAATCGGAGTTCGCGGTGGGCGAACTGTGCGAAGTCTACCTGCAGGACGCTTTGCTGCCACAAACCGAGCGTTACGCGTTCCTGGAACAGCGCGGCTGGCGCGTGCGCATGATGCGTCTCAGGGGGGTGCCCAGCGAGTGCCTGATCATGCCACTCACTGAAGACACCCAGGGTCTCGAACCCGGCACAGACATCACAGAACTGGCGGGTGTGACTAAATATGAAAAGCCGTTGCCTGCCAACATCGGCGGCGACATTCGCGGCAATTTCCCGCCATTCATTCCAAAGACCGATGAACCCAATTTTCAATCCGTACCTGCGATGATCGAGGCATTGGTTGGCCAGCCGTTCTATGCCACTGTCAAGGCCGATGGCAGCAGTGGCACCATTTTCTGGGACGACGACGGTGTCGTTCGTGCTTGCTCGCGCAACTTCGAACTGAAAGATGGACCCACTACCGCGGTGTGGCAACTGGTGCGCAAGTACGATCTCGCGCGACATCGCCTTCCTGTCGCATTGCAATTCGAGATCGTCGGCCCAGGTATCCAAAAGAACGCATTGGGCTTGAAAGAAGTGGACTTGCGGCTGTTCAACGTTTGGCGCATTGATCAACGTCGCTACCTCGATTTCGACGACATGCTTGCCGTTGCACAAAGCCTGGGCTTACCGATGGTAGAACTCGTTGAGATTGGCGATTCTTTCGGCTTGAAAGACGACGAAGCGTTGCGCCAGTACGCGGAGCGCACCTATACCAACGGCGCCACCGCAGAAGGTGTTGTCATTCGCCCCATGAAGGAAACCCGGGTCAATGGCGAGCGCCTTAGTTTCAAAGTAATCAACTTGCTCTATCGTGACTAAGGGCAGGGCGGCGGCCCCGCCTCAGGGCGGTGAGCGAGGCGGCCAGCAGGGCCAGCCCGGCCAGCAGGACGGTCATGCCGTCGAAGCCGCGGCCCGCGCGGCCGGCCTCGGTCAGGCGCACGGCCGTGGGCGCGGCAAAGGCGGCGCTGATGGGACCGTGGCGCGTGACCACGCCCGCAATATCCACATCCTCCAGCCAGTAGAAGTAGGTGGTGTTATTGACCAGGTTGGCCGCATCCAGCCATTCATAGATGAAGCCCTGGCTGCTGCCCGGCGCCTGTGACGGGATCAGGCTGCTGTTGAGTTGCACGTCCGGCGCAGCGGGCGAGGTTCCGCGCCAGAGGTTGAAGCCCACGTTGCCCAGTTCGCTGACTGTTTCCCAACTGACACGCATGGCCTCGCCGCTCTGGATGGCGCTGAAATCGGCGAGGGCGGCCGACAGAACACCACTCTTGAAGGCGGTGAAGGTGGAGAAGCCCGTTTGACCACTGGCCGGGAAGCTCGTACCGCTGACAGTCCCTAGCTCGATCCAGGCCGGCCCGCCATCCCACTTCTTGCCATTCATGGCTTCTGCGCCGACCACGTCACCTGCCTTGAAGCCGAACGTTGCGTCATAGGAGAGGCTATCAATAGTCCCGTTCTGCGCGCCGGTCCAGTAGCGGGTGATGTAGGTGGTGGCGCCGGCCGGCTTGTCAGGGTGAACAGCATCCGTGACGCGGAAACAAACGGCCGCGCTGCTGAAATTCGCGCCACTGACGCTGAAAGACGTAACCGGGGAGTATTCAGATGCGCCGGTAGCGTCGCCGATGGGATAGTCATACGAACCGTTGGCGGCAAACTGCTTGCACAAAGCGCCTGCGCCGTCAGCAACGATCATGCGGGTATCGCCAAACGTGCCGCTGATGGCCGACGCCGAGGCGCCCATGGTCAAGTTGTAGCCGCCCAGTGTCAACAGGCCACTGGTGAGCGTAAGCTGGTTGTTCACCGCCGCAGGCCGATTGAGGGACACACCGGCCGCGTTGTTGATCGTCAGATACGCGAACGTCGTGTCCACGCTGCCGCCGATGGCCTGCGCAGCGGCGCCATTGAAAGTAACCGTTCCCGCGCCGGCTGTGAAGCTGCCGCTGTTCGTCCAGTTGCCGCCAACATTCATGTTCAGGCCGTTAGCGTTCAACGTGCCGCCGGAGATGGTCACGTCGTTCTTGACCGTCAAGCCGTTGGTGACGAGCTGAGCCGTCGGCGAGTTGGTGGCGTTCACGATCAGGTTGTAGACCGGCGCGATGCTGTTGACGCGGATGGTCTGGCCTGCAGGCGTGGAAGCGTCGCCGATTTGCAGGGCGCCGCCAGTGACTTCGTAGGTGGTGGAAAGGACAATCACGTCAGCCGCGTTCGAAGATGCCCTGCGCACGACTATCGTTCCGCCATTCATCGTGAAGGGAACGCCTGAATTCAGCTCAAATGGCGCCCTTGAGGTGCTTGTCCGCCGACCGTGTTCACCGTGATGATACCACCCAACTGGGTGAATGTTCCGGTTGAAGTACCACTATTGGGCGAAAACCTGCCGGCAATGTTCAGCGCTCCGCCTTCCATGATCAGGGTTCCATTATTCAGGTAGGTTATGCTGTTTCCAGAGCTTGCACCTACGTTGACAGTCCCGGCCGATATCCTCAGTAAGCCAGCATTGAGCGTCCAGCTATAACTGCCGGCATTGATCGTGCCCCCATTGTTCCAGAAGCCCGCAGTACTGCCTATGGACGGTCCGGATGTAAACGGCAACAGAGTTGACGCGCTCGATAGCTTGAACGTGCCTGATGTTAGCACAAGCGGGTTAACGGCAGCGTTCAGGGTAATCAGCGATGCGGCCTCCAGGATTCTGTCCTTGGCGCCCTTCGTCACCGAAAGGATATTGAAGTTCGTGGTTGATGTGCCGCCTATTCCCTGGTAGGCATTGGTACTGTTGAACTCGACTGTTCCAATGCCCGAGGTGAAGGTTCCGTTGTTGGTCCAGTCTCCCGCCACAGACAAGGTATAGGCCGTCGAACCGTTCATTGTCAATGAGGCGCCGGACTCGATGGTGATCTGGTTGCAGACCGCGCCCGCGGCAGTGATGGCCGGTTGGTTCGATGGCGCTGCGGGGATGGTCACATTGTCAGCGGTGGTCGGCACGCTGCTGGAGGACCAGTTGCCAGCCGTGAACCAGTCTGTCGAAACCGTGCCGGTCCAATTGATGCCGCCACAACTGTAGTTGCCGGGCGCCTTTTTCGGCGGCCCGTGTGCGCTGGCCTTCGTTGGATCCGGTCACGGCACTCACGGCATAGTATTCGGTATTTACCGTGCTCTGCCCGGTCAGGGTGGCGCTGGCCCCATCGAACGTGATGTTGGAAGTGACTTCCTCCATGACCATGGCCCCCAGGCGATACACTTTGTAGGCGGTGGCGCCGGAAACGGCGCTCCACTTCAGGATGACCACATCGCTGCAGACGCTGAAGATCCTGAAGTTCTCAGCCGCCGGGCCGATGTAGTTCACGTCGCTGGTCGCGGTCAAGGCGCTGCGCTGCACCCTGAACTCGATGGTGTGAATGCCGGTCACGCTGGGAGCGGTCCACTGGTAAGTGCGACTCGTGGCGCTGTAGCCGCTGGTGATGCTCGTCCAACTGCCGCCATCCAGCCGGTAGTCGAGGCTGAACGTGCCGCTGGCGCCGTAGCTGTCCCACTTCAGATGATAGGCCGTGCCGGAGACGAAGCGATGGTCCTTCAGCGGGAACATCATGGTCAGCTCATCAGTCAGAAATTCGTAGGTCAGGTAGTAGGTCTGCGGGCCGGTGGGCACGCTGGTTCCACTCACCTCCATCGTCCAATTGCCCGAGGCGGGGTCGTCGAGCGTCACCTGTTCGATGGTATTGCGGCTGTCAACACTGCGGGTCGCCGCGGCGCTAATCGCCGCCACGCTGGCGGAATGATCGAGGACCCAGGGGTTGTAGCTGACGTTGGACGGGTCTTTGGCCACCAGGTCGAGGTTGTTGACGATGGCCGGGTTGGCGCTCACGGCTGCGGCCACATCGGGCCAGACGATCATCACGCGCACCTGTTTGGTGTTGGCGGGCACGGTGATGGTGTGGGAGTTCGTGCCGCCATGGGAGACGGAACCGGTCAGGAATTGGGCATTATCAATGACGTTGTAGGCGCGGCGCAGGTTGGGCCGACCATAGCCGTGCTTGAAATCAGGCCCGGCATTGCCCAGGTCATCGGCCGTGTTCATCATGATGGCCCGGAGGAGGGAGGAGGTCGGTTCGCTGCCGCTGTTCTTGGCCTTGTACACCTGCGCCAGCATCGCCACTTCGCCGGTCACTTTGGGCGCGGCGTCGGACGTCCCTTCGATGCCTTCGATGACCAACTGCGGGATGATGCGGCCATCGTACATGGGGCCGCGGCTGCTGAAGCTGGTCAAGTCATCGTCAAGCTCCAGAGCGCCGATGGCAAACATGTCCTTGTTCTGTTTCATCTGGCCGGTGATATTGGCCCAACAGTCGCTGGGGGCGCCAGGGCAGCCGGCAAAGTTGTACGGCGCATAGCCCTGCTCATCGCCCGAATTGCCGGAGGAGTAGATGACGAGGTGGTTGGGGTAGGTGGCGATGCGCAGATCATGATCCCGCGCCGATTGATCGTAGCCGCCGCTGATCGCAACACCGTAGGAGTGGTTGGTGTAGCGCAGATTGTGCGAGGAATAGAGCGCCGCGTAATCGGGCGAGCCGACCACGCTGAGGAAGGTCGCGCCCCAGGCGTTGTTGCGGTTGGACGGGTCGAGATTGCCCGCGCCGCCCGCGTTCTGCATGACGCCGATCTTGTGACTGGACGAAGCCCCTGATTCCATCTCGGTCAGCCGGCCTTTGACATCCACCAGACTGTCCACTGTGCCGCTCTCGCCAATGCCAACGACGACCCCGGCGCCGTTATAGTTCAGGCTGTTGTAGCCGGTGTTCAGGTAGTTGGCGCGGCCGCTGGCGTTGCGGTGATCGTAGGGTTCCAGGATGGGCGTCTCCGGCGGCAGCCCGGCAAACTGAATGAAGGGCAGCGCCAGAACCTCGCGCAGCCGCGCCGGATCGAGCGTGATGTCCAACTGGCGCGAGTAGTCACGATGAGCCTGGATGACAACGCCCCTGGCCTGCAGGGCGGCCATCACCGTGGCCGCGTCCAGGTCGGTGTAGTAGCTGATCACCAGCCGGTCCGTAGCGCCGCCCTGGGCGATCAGGCCGGCCAGCGACGGCTCGAAGCGGAAGATGTCCGCGACCTCGATGATCGTGACGGCCTGGTCAGTCAGGCGGTCGAGGTCGAAGCCCTGTTCGATGACGGCGAAGTAGGTGTCATCGGGGAGATAGTCCACCAGCCGCAGGCCGGCGGCCGCCCACTGCTGCTGTTCGCGGTCGCCTGGAATTTGCTTGAACTGGATCAGCTTGAAGGTCTTGCCGTCGAAGCTGGCGCCGGCCGCGACTTTGGCTTCAGCGGGCGTCACGATGTCTGGAATGATGTTGCCACTGACCAGCCGAATCGGCTTGACGCCGCTGCCCTGGGCATGCACCCCGCTCGTGGTTGTTATCAGGAACAGCCACGCGCCACAGATGAGCAGCGCAGCCTTCGACAGATTCTTGATGGATGATTTCATTGAGTTCCTCCTGGCGTTATCACTGTTGCTTCTCAGGACGAGCCGCTGAACGGCCCCAACCCCTGCGCCAGGGCCTTTAGTCCGCGCTCGAGGATGATCTGAGGGGGCTGAAGGGCATCTTCCGCGCCCTCCCGGCCGCCAAACTCCGTGCGCAGGAACTCCACGAGGTCTTCCACATCGGCAAAGGGCCGCTGTTCGCCCGTGGCAATGCACTGGACCGAAGCTGCCCAGACGATTCGTTGGTCGTTGCGAACCTGCCTGAAACGTAGCAGGTATGAGGCATACTGTGGCTGCGAGATCATGCGCTGCACTCCTTGTTCCGGGGTCAGTGTAGCAGGGAGGTATCACCAAACTCTCACCAGGCCGCCCAAACTGGCTGCGCTTTTCACCTGTTTTCGGTTATAATGGGGCCGCTTGCCGGTCGCCCCTTCAGCCGCCCCAATAGAACTGATCGTGTGAACGACCCTCCCAGCCAACCATTCCACAGGAGCGTTCGATGTCTCACCTCCGCATTGCCCTGTTCGGCGGTTTCGAGGCCAGCCTGGATACCCAACCGCTCGTTGACTTTGGCGCGGACAAGGCGCGCGGCCTGCTGGCCTACCTGGCCGTCGAATCGAACCGCCCGCACCGCCGCGACGAACTGGCCGCGCTGCTGTGGCCCGACTCCACGGATGCCCGCGCGGCTCACAACCTCAGCCAGACCCTGCTGCGCCTGCGCCGCGCCCTGGGCGCAGCCGGCGCGCCAACGCCCCCCCGCCAGCAGCCCCTCCTCCTGATCACCAACCGGGACATTCAGTTCAACCCCCTGGGCGACCATTGGCTCGACGTAGCCGAGTTCGCCGAGTTGATCCGCGCCCGGCGCCAACATCAGCACCAAAACGACGATCTCTGCCCCCTCTGCCTCGGCTGGCTGAAGCAGGCTGCCAACCTCTATCGCGGCGAACTGCTGGCCGGTTTCTCCCTGCGCGACAGCGTGCCGTTCGAGGAATGGCAGGTGGTGCAGCAGGAAATGCTGCACATGCAGGCCGTCGAAGCGCTCGCCTCCCTGGCAGCTTATCATGAACGCCGCGGCGAACCGCAGCAGACGCAGGAATTTGCCCGCCGCCTGGCGGCGCTGGAACCCTGGCACGAGCCGGCGCAGCTCATGCTGATCGCCGCGCTGGCCGCGTCGGGTCAAACGGCGGTCGCGCTGGAACAGTACAACGCCTTCAGCCGCCTGCTGGCGGCGGAGTTCGGCGCGACGCCCTCGCCCTCGGCCCGTGGCCTGCACGATCGGATTCGGGCGCATGCGGCCCTGCGCGATCCAGGCGTCGCCGCCGGCCAGGCCGCAGCGCCCGGCGAGGAACGTCGGCAGGTCACGGTCATGGTGTGCGGCCGCCGCCGCGCCGCCGCCGCGGGCGATCCGGAGGATGATTTGGAAGCGCTGGCGCGGTGCAGCGCCCACTGCACGGGGGTGCTGGCGCGCGGCGGGGGCCAGCGCCAACCGCGGCAAGGCCTGACCTGCCTGGTCTACTTCGGCTACCCGGTCGCGTACGAAGATGCGGCGCAGCGGGCCGTGCGCGCCGGCCTGGAGATTGCCGCCGCAGCGGGCGACGGGTACAGCCACGCCATCGGCATTGACACCGGCATGATGGTTTCTCTGCCAGGGGAGATGGGCGGCGAGATGGTGGGAGAGGCGCCCATCCGCGCCCGCGCCTGCCAGCAGCAGGCCGAAGCGGGCAGCGTGTGGGTGACCGCGGCCACGGAGCGCCTGATCCGCGGCTGGTTCGACTGCCAGCCGGGGCCGGGCGCGGTCCCGGCCGCTTTTCGTATCAGCGGCGAACACGCGGCGGGCAGCCGGCTGGCCTGGCTGGCGCAAACCCAGTCTCTGCCGCCCCTGGTGGGGCGCGAGGCGGAAATGCAGCAGTTGACCGCGCTCCTGCAAGCGGCGCAGCAGGGGCAGGGCCAGGTGGTTGCGCTGGCCGGCGAAGCGGGCATCGGCAAGTCACGCCTGGTCTGGGAACTGAAACGCGTGGCATCGCCATCCGTTCGCTGGCTGGAAACCGCCTGCACGCCGCATTTTCAGCACACCAGCCTGCACCCGGTCATTGCCATGTTCCAACGGTTCCTGGATCTGCAGCCGGGCAACGATGCCCAGGCGCCGCGGGCCAAACTCGATGATCTGTTCGAGCGCCTGGGGCTGGCGCAGCCGACCGCGACCTGGCTGCTGGCGCTGCTGCTCGACCTGCCCACAGAGATGCCTGCGCCGCAGACCATCACCGAAGACCAGCGCCAGCGCATGCGCCTGGCCTGTGTGGCGCTGCTGGGCCGGCTGGCCGCCCAACGGCCCCTGGTCGTGGTGATCGAAGATCTGCACTGGGCCGACCCTTCGACGGTGGCCTGGCTCGATGCGTCGCTGGACGCGCTGACCGCGCTGCCCTGCCTGACGCTGCTCACTTATCGGCCCATCTTCACCCCGCCCTGGCGGCCGCGCAGCCGCCTGACCCAACTGACTCTCGGTCCGTTGAACCCTGGGCAGGCCGAGCGCCTGGTGGACGGTCTGGTGGGCGATAAGGCCGTACCTGCTGCGCTCCGTCGCCGCGTGGTCGAGCGGGCTGACGGCGTCCCCCTGTTCGTGCAGGAGCTGGCCCGGGCGCTGCTCGAAAGCGGCGCGCCGGCAGCGGCCAGCGCAATCCCGGCCACGTTGCACGACTCACTGCGTGCGCGTCTGGATCGGATGGGCGCGGCCAAAGTGACCGCCGGCTGGGCCGCTGCCCTCGGCCGCGAGTTCGCCTACCCCGTGCTGGCTGCCGTCGTGCCCTTCGATGAACCACGCCTGCGGGCCGACCTGGCCACACTTACCGCGGCGGGCTTGATCCAACCGACCGGCGCTGCGACGGCGACGCACTATGCGTTCAAGCATGTCCTGATTCAGGAAGCTGCGCTGGGTGCGCTGCTGAGGCGGACCCGGCAGGCCCATCACCGGCGCATCGCCGAAACCTACGCAGCACGCTTTCCGCAGATCGCCGAGACGCAACCGGAGGTGATGGCAGAGCACTACCTCCAGGCAGGGCTGGTCACGCAGACCGTGGACTACTGGCTGAAGGCCGGCGAGCGCGCGACGACACAGGGCGCCACGCTGGAAGCCAGGCATTTCTTCGACCGCGCGTTGGACACCATCGAACCTGGGGATGTGGAACGACGCTGGCGGGCGTTGTGGGGGCGGGAGACAGCACTCTGTTTTCGCGGAGAGCGGCTCGCACAGAAGGCCGACATCGAGGCGCTACTGGCATTGGCCGAACAGCTCGATGACGACGGCCGCCGCAGCCAAGCGCACCTGCGCCATGCGCGCTACGTCTCATCGCAGGCCGATTATCGAGAACTGGCGCAAGTTGCAGATGCCGCCATCGCGGCCGCGCAGCGCGCCGGGCGCCCGGCGCTGGCGGTGGAAGCGCTGGCGTACAAAGTCACAGCCTTGCTGCGCCTGGGTGAGCGATCTGCGCTGCGGTCGGTCGTGGCAGAAACACTGGCCCTGGCGCAGACGATCGGTGAGGATGACATTCGCTCGTACGCGATGGCGGCCGTGGCGCTTTACTATTTCGAGAACGGTGATCTTGCCCATGCTGCGCAAATCCTCACGCAGAGCCTGCACGCGGCCCGTCGCAGCCAGAACCGTCATCTCGACCTGGAATGTCAGTATCACGGGCACCTCGGCTTCGCCTTCGCGCAGTTGGGACTGTACAGCGAGGCCCGTGACGCGCTGGAGGCCGGTCTGGAACTGGCGAATCTGACCGGAATAGGCCGCCATCAAGCCTATCAGATGGTCAACCTGGGCTTCGTGCATTGGCGCAGCGGTGACCTGGCCACAGCGATTCAGATGGAAGAGGCCGCACTGCAGGAGTATGCGGCGACCGGCGATGCGTTTGGTCAGGCCGTCTGCCGGGCCTATCTGGGCTACATGCATGAGGAAATGGGCGACCTGGTCCCCGCAGCAGGAGACCTGGCAGCGGCCCGTCTGGGTTTTGCCGAGCTAGGGGTTGAGCCGGACAAGATCGAAGCGCAGGCGACCGAGGCGCGCGTGCTATTGGCCCTGGGTCAGCCAGAAGCGGCGCGGCAGTTGACGATGGATGTTTGGGAGTACCTGTGTGAGCAGGGAACCGACGGGTTCAGTTCCCCCGCCTGGGTTTATGTGTGCGTCGCCGATGTTCTGGCTCAAGTCGGAAATCCCGGCATCTCAGCGGTCGCGGTGCTTGCAGCCGGCTGTCGCGAGGTGCTGCTGCGAGCAGACAGAATCAGCGACGCGGCGTGGCGACGGGCGTTCCTGCACAACGTGGCCGAGAACCGGGCCGTGATGGCCGCGCCGGTAACGCAAGCCCGCCGAATGAATTCGGCGTCTGATACGGCCCGCCGAATGAATTCGGCGTCTGATACGGCCCGCCGAATGAATTCGGCGTCTGATACGCTAAACCTGCTGAAGCAGGTTGCGTGAGTGCGTCTTGGCGTCTTGGCGTTATGGTTACAAACGACAAGAAGGTGGTGAAGAGAAGGGACTTGCACTTTGACAATCGAATAGAACTTCCTATCTGTTTCGGGCGCTGAGAACGCTGAAGTTACGGTGGCTGAAATGTGCTATCCTGAATAAAGTCATGAGGCGAAATTCAGGAGGCAGCCAATGAAAGCAAAAACAGAATGGCGAGTACGGTGGCGAAGCCCATCGAGATGCCATGCAGCTGAAGCCGCTTATCAGAAATTGAGTCAAGAAACAGAGCCGAAGGAGGTTCGTAATGAAACAGACAGCTGCGTTTGCCCGTGTTTCGACGCAACGCCAGGAAGAGAGTCGTAGCCAGCAGGTGGCGGCGATTGAAGAATATGCCACCCACGAGGGGTACGCCTTGCGAAAGGACTTGTATTTTCTGGACGAGGCGGTGAGCGGGCGAAATGGTCGTCCGGCGTGGTCGGTTACGAGACCAGAAGGTGAAGGTGTTCCAGGTGGTGTCTGCCTGAGTCTCGGTTGGCGGGTGTACATGTTGCAGGTGCTTTGTGGAAGAATTTCGGCAAGCCGGGATACAAATGTTGTTTGTGAACCAGCCTCCGGGAGTGGCCCGCGAGCCAACTGTTCGGCATTCAAGGGTTGTTTGGAGTTGAACGGGTGTGATTGCGAACGGATGGGGAGGGCGTTGATTGGACGTAGGGAGAATGGTAAAAAGAATATGGGTGATTACGTAAAAGGGAGGGGCGGGCGTTGGGAAATATGGAAGAAGAGGGTGTGGTAAATTTAGTGGATAATGAGTGGATATAAGAAATACAGATCGTGAGGGTAAGGAGTGCTGGGAGTAGTGATTGGAAAATTGGAAAAAATTAGGTTGTAGAGAAAAGGGTTTGGGATTGGTAAATGGGTGGAAGGTTTTGGGTGAGTTGTTCGAAGAAGAATGGATTGTGGTGCTGGCACAAGAACGATGAAAACAAAGAGCAAGAGTTTTTTTGCGTGGGATGGTATTTTTTGTTGTTTGGCGGTGTTCATGTAGTAGCATATGATGCGGCAAATAAACTGGTTGGAACGAGTGGTGAGTAAAATAAGTATAATGAGAAGGAGAAAGAGGGTTGGAAAATGAAAGTTGTGGATTTGAAAGAGAGAGATAAAAGATAGGCAAAAAGTGGATGAGGAGAAAAATAAAGTTAAATGAGAAGAGGAAGTAAAAAAAGAGGAATTGTCGAGATTTAGATAAAAAAATAATAGGATAAGGAGTGATTGGTGTATGTGTGTGGAAAAGGGTGATTGTAAAAACGTCTTTGCGTTGAAGAAAAGCGTCCTGGCGTTGAAAACGCTCATCAATCGCCGGCCCGCTGTTCGGCCAGGAACACGACGCGCAACAGGTGCAGTTCGACGTAGGGAATCGCCTGCTCCAGGGCTTCGTAGATCGGCGTAAGGCGCTCGGGGCCAAGCATCGCCAGGTGCTCGATCACCTGCGCTTGCTGCGCGGGCGTCAGCGTCGAGGCCGCGAGGACGGGCGCGGGGTCAACCGCGTGACCGGCGCGCAGGTAGTCGTAGAGATGACTGAGGATCGTGCTCTTTTGTACGCCGTACAAGGCTTGCAGGCTTTCGATGGGCTGCCCGGCCGCGAACAGCTCGCCCACCTCCTCGAAACGCCGCTTGCCGCCGCCAATGCTGCTGACAACCACCGGCGGATCAGGCGGCCGGGGTTGCTCTGACAGACCCAGCTCTGCACAGTGCGCACGTATCACCGTTAGAAACGCCTCTCCGTATTTTTGCAGCTTGACCTGCCCCACGCCGTTGATGTCCAGCAGCCGCGTGGCCGACTGTGGGAAATAGGTCGCCATTTCCAGTAAGGTGCGATCCGAGAAGATGATGTAGGGCGGCATGTTCACCGCGTCGGCCAGGCGCCGGCGCACCTCGCGCAGCTTCTGGAACAAAATCTCGTCGTGCGGCGCCGCAGCAGCAGGCGCGGGCGCGGCCATGACCGCCTGCGCCACGCTGACCGCGCGGTGTTCCTCCAGCACGTCATGTCCCAGCCCGGTCAGCGTGAGCGAGCCAAACTGCATGTCCTGCGCCAGCAGCCCCTGGCTGATGAATTGCTGCGCCAGGTCGCGCCAGCGCTCCAGGGCGTGTTCCTTGCCGCTGCCATACGTCGGCAACTGCTGGTGACGATAGTGGAGCACCGCTTGCGCCTGCGAGCCGCGCAGCACGTTGATGATGTGCGCCACCCCAAAGCGTTGACCGGTCTGGGCGACTGCGGTCAGAAATTTGTGCGCCGCGGCGGTCGCATCGGTCTGCGCCGCGGGCACGACCTGACCCTGGCAGTGATCGCACATGGTGCAGGTGGGTTCCGCAATCTCCTCGCCAAAATAGGTGAGCAGGGGCGGGCGCCGGCAGCCCTGCGCTTCCACGAAGCGGAGCATGGCTTGCAGCCGCGCACGTTTGCCAGGCTGCTCCGGCGGGGCGCTCTGTTCGATGAAATGAAAGATGGTGCCGATGTCCTGGCGGGCAACCAGCAGCAGGCAGTCAGCGCGCAGGCCGTCGCGGCCGGCGCGGCCGATCTGCTGGTAATAGCTTTCGATGTTTTC
This sequence comes from Candidatus Amarolinea dominans, assembly GCF_016704685.1. Classification (NCBI taxonomy): domain Bacteria; kingdom Bacillati; phylum Chloroflexota; class Caldilineae; order Caldilineales; family Candidatus Amarolineaceae; genus Candidatus Amarolinea; species Candidatus Amarolinea dominans. The sequence continues at coordinate 144,643 of NZ_JADIZS010000010.1, read as the reverse complement.
CGGCAGATTATGATGAACGATGAAGCGCACGTTGGATTTGTTGATCCCCATGCCAAAGGCGATGGTGGCGACCATGATGGGCGCCTCATCGCGCACGAACAGGCGCTGGTTCTGACGCCGGGTGGCGTCGTCCAGGCCCGCATGGTAGGCGAGCGCGCGGTAGCCGTGCCCGTTCAACTGCGCGGTCAGGGTGTCCACCTGCTGCCGCGTGCTGCAATAGATGATGCCCGACTGGTCTGGATGTTGGGCCAGGAAATCGAGCACCTGGCTCAGGCCGTCCCTGCGCGGTTGGACCGCCAGGTACAGATTGGGGCGGTCGAAGCTGGCCACGAATTCGTGGGCACGACCGAAGCCCAGGATGGCCTGGATGTCGTCGCGCACACGCGGGGTGGCCGTGGCAGTCAGCGCCACGCACACCGCTTGCGGGTAGCGGCGACGCACTGACAAGAGTTGCCGGTACTCCGGCCGGAAGTCGTGCCCCCACGAGGAGATGCAGTGCGCTTCGTCAATCGTCAGGCAATCTATGGCGCACTGATCGAGCAAAACCAATGTTTCTGGCCGCAGCAGCGTCTCCGGCGCCACATACAGCAGTTTGATTTCGCCCTGGCGGACTTGCGCGGTCGTGGCCACATAGTCGCTGTAGTTCAGCGTGCTGTTGAGAAAGGCCGCCGGCACCCCCAGCTCGTGCAACTGGTCCACCTGGTCTTGCATCAGGGCAATCAGCGGCGACACCACCACGGTCAGCCCGGCAAAGAGCAGGGCCGGCAGTTGGTAGCAGAGCGACTTACCACCGCCGGTGGGCATGACGACCAGTGTATCCTCGCGCCGCATCATGCTGCCGATGATGTCATCCTGCAAGGGGCGAAAGCTGTCGTAGCCGAAGATGGTTTTCAATAGCCGCCGCGGCGTCTGCCCGGTGGCGGTCAACGCCGGCGCCGTGGGTCGCGAGGTTGGTGCGGTGACAACCGGCGGCTGGGCCGCCAACTCACGCCCAGGCGGAGGCTGCGGGGATGTCACCGCCGGCGAGGGGCGCGCCGCGGGTACGATGGCCCGTTGTCTTGGCAAGAACCAGCCCGAAAGCTGCACGAAACAGCGTTCCTCCACGTCCGGGCTGGTCTCCGGCCGCCACCAGTGCGCCAGGGAGACCCGCACGATGGCGCCGGCCGGGATTTCGGGCAGAGGCTCTTGAAAACCAACGAAGGTGAGGGTGTGGCCGCCCGCGGGCGTGGGATAGCGATAGCGGATGCGCTTGGCGTCGTCGGCTCGCGTCAATGGCTCGGCCGGTCGCCAGAACATGGTGCTGTAGGGTGGAATGCCGGTGCGCGCCGTGATGAAGAGCACGCCGGCCGCGGTGGTCTGGGTCAAACCCTCGTACAGCGCCTCGATCCCGCCGGCGCGCGGCGGCAGGAAACGCTCGATGAAGGGAATGGGGTCGGTCATCGGGCCGAGGCGTCGCCGCTCATGCACGATCAGATTCTCGACGTGGGGCGGGACCAGTTGCGGCGCCGGAGCCGCATCCACCTCCCACACCTCACCGACGCCGTACTCCAGGCCGGCTGCCTCATGCGTGGCCGCATTGGCCGCCACCAGGCGCACGCTCTGCCCCTCGAAGCTAATCCCCCCAATGCAGGCCCCGCCGCCCATCCGCGTCTTGGCCACAATCAAAACTTTCACAACCGCTCTCCGCTCTCCATGTTCACCCTTCATCCTTCACCCTCAGATGTCTGACCGGGCTGCTCAGCGCGGCGGTCAGGTGGGCGGCCAGCAGGGAACGATGGCAGGCCTGGGGCGCCTGTTCCACGCACAGCAGGGCGATGACATGACCGTAGGCGCTCAAATCGGCCAGGAGCTGAGCGCTGTCCAGCCCAGCCAGGCAATCCTGCTCATACTGAGCGATGAACGCCGGCGCCAGTACGGTCCGTTGACGCTTGGCGACACGGCCGGCCGCGTCGGCGGCGTCCTGCACGTGGCGCAAGGCGTGACTGGGCGCCAGGTCAGGCCGGTGCAGATAGCGGATATTCAGCGCGGCCAGCCGGTCTTGCAGGCGCCGGCTGTTGGCAAAGGCATAGGCCGCGCCCCGCACCCCGCGGCGTCGGCGAATGTCGCACACCGCTTCGACGCCGGCGGCTTGCAGGGCCTGAAAGAAATGGTCGGCATCGAAGCCATAGACACCGATTGTAACGATTTCAATCATATCCGCCCCCATCGTCACTCTCATCCATGTCGCCATCTTCGTCATCATCATCATCATCGGTCGCCTGGTAGCGTTTGCGTGACGTAAATGTGGGAGCGCCAAACAACCCCAGTTGACCGCCGGTCAGGCGGGCGATGACCGCCGCGTGCGACAGCGGCTGGTCGTTCTCATCCAGGTGAATCACCGGAATGTCAAGGCTGGTGAGAGACTCGCCGATCAGCTTGCTGCGATGACACTCTTCGGGCCGCCCCTCGCTGCACAGCAGCACCACGCGGCGCTGTTGGGCAAACGCACGGCGGAGGCGACCGATGCCCTCCTGGTAGGCGGCCGTCTGCTTGACCAGGTCGTAATCCACCTTGCCATCGCGGTAGCAGGCGGGGTCGGCGGGCCGGCCGCCGAGGAGATCTCCCATGTACAGATAACGAATGTGACGCCGCTCGATTTCGCGCGCCAGCGACTCTTTGGAGAATTCGGGCTTGAAACGCGAGTAGGGCGCGGAGCGAATGTCAATCACAAAGGCGATCTGCCACGTCTGCAGAACCGCCAGCAGCGCCTCCACACTGCGCGCACCATAGCCGATGGTGTAAATGGGGATTGGATCGGTCATACTTCGTCCTTCATTCAATTCGCGATGCCCAGCACCTCGACGTTGTCAATGTAGCCGAAGTCGCTGCTGTCTGCGCTCCATTGACCGAAGGCCAGCTTGAAGTCGCTGCGGTTGGCCGCGCCGGCCGGCAGGCTGAACTCCATGAGGTGCAGCGCGCCGTTCTCCTCCGGATCGCCATTCTTGATCGTCTCGATCTTTTGCCAGGCCGCGCCATCCCACCAGTAGGCGATCAACCGTTCGGAGGCCTCGTAGGACGCCGCGCCCAGGGCGACGCGGTACACGATGTCATGGTAGCCGGCCGTGGAAACGGTGCGGTTCATCCAGCAGTTGTTGCCGGCCATGCGGACGCTGTACGCGCCGATCCTGGGGTCGCCGCTGTACCAGGTGGTGCTGCCCTCCTTGTACCATCCGCTGAAACCGGCCTCGAAATCATCCAGAAAGATGCGCTGCAGCGCGGCCGCAGGGGTGGGGTGCTGGTTGGGGGGGGTGCGGTCGGCGGCGTGCCGGCGGCGCGGTGGGCGTGCCGGTCGGCGAGGGTGGGCGTGCCGGTCGGCGCGGCGGCGGTCGGCGTGGGGCGTGCCGGTCGGCGCGGGGGTGGGGCGTGCCGGTCGGCGCGACGGTGGGCGTGCCGGTCGGCGCGACGGTCGGCGTGCTGGTGGGCGTCGGGCCGGTGGCGAAGCCTCGCACGACCACATCGTCGCTGAAGCCGTAGTCGTTGGTCGCGCTGCCGTTGAGCTTGAAGCGCAGGCCGAAATTCGGGTTGTTGTCGGCGCCCTGCGGCAGTTGGAGCTCGAAGGGGTTGAGCAGGTTGTTCTCCTCCGGGTCCCTGTTGTTGATCTGCTTCAGCACGACCCAGGCGCTGCCATCATACCAGAGGGCCTGCAGATTCTCGCTGTCGTTGTCCAGGCTGTGTGCGCCCAGGCCGAAGGCCACGGAGATGAAGCGGTAGCCCACGGTCGAGATCGTCTTTTCGATGCTGCCGGTGACGCGCAGGCGCGCGCTGTGCGTGCCGTTCTTGGGTGAGCCGGTGTACCAGGTGGTATTGCCGCTGCGAGCCCAATCCAGCGCGGTCTCGAAGCCGTCCGTGAAGATCGCCTCGCCGCTGCCGATGGGCCGCGCCGCGATGTAATCCACCCTGGTTTCGGTGTCCTGCCCCAGGTCGTTGAACGCGGTCAGGCTGACGGTGTAGTAGCCGGGCGCGGTGTACTCATGGGTCGGATTTTGCAGAGTGGAGGTTCCACCGTCGCCAAAATCCCAGGCCCAGGCGGTCGGCGCGGCGCTGGAGAGGTCGCTGAAGCTGACCATCAGCGGCGCGGCGCCCGCGGTTGGGCTGGCCGTGAAGTTGGCAACCGGCGGCTGCGGCGCGGCCTGGAACTCGTAGGCGCCGATGTCCCACAGCCCGTTGTTGGGCCGCGGGGCCGCGTCGAAATCGTGATCCGGGGCTGCGGTCGCCGCGCCGTGATCAATGGCCGGCGATGTGGGCTGTAAATGAAAATCTGCGCCGGTCGCGTTGACGAAGGCCGGGGCTCCTTCTACGTAATCGGCCCCGCGCAGCTCGCCGGTCTGACCGCGGAAGCCGTCAATCAGGTTGTGATCCACGGTCAGGGCCGCGGCGGGCACCCCCTCGGCCAGGATAGTGAAGAAGTCGTTCTGGCTGACGATGTTGTTACGGATGACGATATTCTGCACGGACGGCTCTGCCACCTCGATACCGCCGCCCCAGACGCCGTCGCCGTTGTCGTAGGATGTGTTGTTGATGATGGCGATGTCGTGAATGGGATGGGGATAGCCGGCGTCCCAATCGCCGATGGTGATGCCGTTGCGCGTGTTGCGGTAGAGCACGTTGTTGATGATGGTCACGTTGGTCAGCTCGCCGCCGCGCTCCGAGGCCAGGGCGATGCCGTGGTGGAAGCAGTTGTGGCTGCGGTTGCCGTCCAGGGTGATGTTGTAGGTGGGCGAGTCCCAGGCATCCACGTAGAGGCAGAGGCTGTTCATGTCGTGGACGTAGTTGCCTTTGACCAGCACATCGTGCGAGCCATCCTTGATGTCAATGCCCTCGCCGCCGTTGGCGCCCGGGCCGCCGTGATGCACGTGATTGTCGAGAACCTGCACGTAGGCGCTCTGGGTTACGGAGATGGCCTCCTGCTCGCCGTTGTTGTTGGCAAGCTCCACCTCGTTGTTCTGAATCACCGTGTTGGTGCTCGTCCACGAGGCAAGGCCGGAGTGCAGGGTGTTGTAGGTGCGATTGTTTTCGATGATGCAGTTGTCCGCATGGTAACAGATGATGCCAAAGCCGTCGGTGATGTTCTGCACCACGAAGCCGCTGATGCGCACGAAACCGGCGTAGTCCACGCGGAAGCCGCCGTCGAAATAGTTCGCCAGGCTCATGCCGTTCGCATCCACCACCGGCGTTTCACCCGGATAGGCAGCAAAAGTGATGAACACGCCGGCCGCGCCAGAGTGGGTGATGCGCACCGCCTCGTGGTAAACGCCTGCGCGCACAAGGACCGTGTCGCCGGCCGACACCGTGTCGGCCGCATGCTGGATCGTGCGCCAGGGCAGCGCCTCCGTGCCCGGATTGCTGTCCGCGCCGGTCGTCGCCACATAATAGAAGGCGCTGGCGCGCGCCAGCGGCGCTTGGGCGGCGGGGAGAAGCAGGGACAGGATCATGATGCAGAGAAAAAGGAAGCGAAAAGACAAGCGAAAAGAAAGGGGAAAAGAAGAGACAGAAGAGGAGCGATGGAATTTCATGGAATGGTCTTTCTCTCGATAGATATAGCTGTTCAGATAATTTTCCGGACTCGAGGCTTTAGCCGGCGGCTCTCATAGCCCAGACTAACCGGCTGAAGCCTCGATTCCAGATCGTGGACCCCAAGTCCTTATCTGACTTACTATAGATGTTCTTACGAATCACGAATCATTCTACGCCTTCCGGCCAGGTCTGTCAACAAAAAAGAGAATATCCCAATTCATGCGGCGGCGCGCACCCGTTTTTGTCCTTTCGTCTGTTTTGACCGATAATACGCAAACTGCAGCGCGCTTGCGCAGACGGTAAATTCCTTTTATCATCTCTTTTCATAAGAAAGGCCCACCCCATGGCGACATCACTGGTTGGCAGACGCCTCGGTAAGTACGAAATTCAAGCGGAAATCGGTCGCGGTGGTATGGGTGTTGTCTACCGCGGCTATGACCCCGCGCTGCAGCGCGTCGTGGCCGTCAAGGTCCTGCCGCCGCAACTGGCCATGGACCCCGACTTCGTGCGCCGCTTTCATCGCGAAGCCGTCATGGCCGCACAGCTCAAACACCCCAACATTGTCACCATTCACGATGTGGGCGAGCACGAGGACTTCCACTTCATTGTCATGGAGTACCTCGAAGGGTCCCCGCTCGACCGCTGGCTGACCAGCGGCCTCCTGGGTGTGGATCAGGTCAATCGCGTGGTACGCCAGGTGGCCGACGCCCTCGACTTTGCCCACAAACGCGGGGTCGTCCATCGCGACATCAAACCGTCCAACATCATGGTGTCCAACGATGGTCATGTCACCCTGATGGACTTTGGCCTGGTGCGCGCCACCGAAGGCACCGTGCTGACGATGAGCGGCGCGGTCATGGGCACGCCGGAGTACATGGCCCCCGAACAAGCCCAGGGTCAACCTACCGATCATCGGGCCGACATCTACGCCTTCGGTATCGTGATCTATCGCCTGCTCGTAGGCCGCTTGCCCTTCGAACGCACCACCGCCCCTGCCCTGATCCACGCGCATGTCTACGAAGCGCCGCCGCCCCTGCGCCAACTACGGCCTGATCTGTCCAGGGTCGTGGAAGCCGTGGTGCTCAAGGCGATTGCCAAACAGCCGACCGATCGCTATCAAAGCGCAGGGCAGTTGGCGCGCGAGTTCGAAGCGGCTATCGGCGGTAAGGCCGACGCAGGGCTGGCAGCGCCCGTCGCACCCCCTGTCGCCGGCGGCAGCGGACGCGCATCCACCCCGCCTGGCGCCAGCCGTCCTCCCACCCCGTCCGGCTCCACGACCGCGCGTCCGCGGCCACGCACAGCACCGCCCGCCGCCCGCCAACCTGCCAGCAAGATACCGATCCTGATCGGCCTGCTGCTGCTGCTCCTCGTGGCAGCCGTTGGCGGCGCGTGGCTGATCACGCGGCCCCCCGAAACTCCAACCGCCACGCCTGCACCGACCGTCGTAGTGAAAACAGGCGACGAGGTCACGCCAGCGCCATCGCCGACCCCGGCGCCAACCTCTACACCGACAACGGCGCCGACAGCCACGAGTACGCAGGTGATCGTGGTCGTCGCGTCGCCAACGCCGACCCGGTCCGTCGTCACAGCCACCAAAGCGCCCACAGCGACGGCCACCCCCACGGTCGTGCCCACGGCCACGCCCGCGCCCACGGCCACCCGGCCTGTGGCCACCCCCACCAAAGCGCCCACGCGCCCGCGCCGCCCGCACGGTCCGGCCTGGTCCTCGATTTCGAGCAGGATCAAACCTGGCGCCGGGGCGATGAACCCTACGGCGCCTTTACCCGTTCCACCGAGCAGGCCAAACTCGGCGCCAGCAGCGGCAAGCTGGCCTATGACTTCGCGGCCGTCACCAACAACTACGTCGTCTTCGAGCTGCGGCCGGCCAAGGCCCTGTCCGGCAACCCCACCGGGCTTACCGCCTGGGTCTTCGGCGACGGCTCCGGACATTTTCTCAATGTTTGGATCAAGGACAAGGCCAGCGAGGTGCGCGCCTACTCCTTCGGCCAGATCTACCACCAGGGCTGGCAGCAGATGACCGCCTGGTTCAACGATCAGGCGCCCTGGCCGGCCGGCCACATCAGCGGCCCGGACAACCAGGTGCTCGACTATCCCGTCAGTTTCTTTCAGTTCGCCCTCGATGGCGTGCCCGACGGTTCCGCCAGCCGCGGCGCCATCTACCTGGACGAGGTCTTCATCACCAACGCGCCGATTCCAATCGGGCCGACGCCGACGCCGCCCAATGTCAATCCGGTCCCGACGATCTCCGGTTCCGCACAGCTCACCTTCGCCCCGGGCCGCGACGCGCTGGCCGCCGCCGGCAGCCTCCTGAGCCTGGGCCTGCTGCTCGGCTTTGCCCTGCTCGGCGCCTGGCCCACCCGCCGGCGCTGACGCCGTCCAGTGCGTAGGTCACGCCTCCGGCGTGACAACGCCCTCGGCGACAAATCACGCTTTGGCGCGCCTCAATCCGTGTCAATTCGTGCAATTCGTGGCAAAATCCGGCGCGGCGCGGGATTGACCGCGGCTCACAGATGCGGTATGATTGTCGGTGCATGGTCTCCCATGCATCCTGTCTGCATGTGCCATTGACGAAGCAAAGGTAGTCGCATGTACTTGATGTACGTAGATGAGAGCGGTGATTGTGGATTGACGAATAGCCCAACTCTTGAGCAGAACCCCGCAAACGCAAAGGACGCCAAAGGCGCAAGACGCCCGTGAATGAATTCACGGTCTGATACACCGAAACCTGCTGAAGCAGGTTGGTGTTGGGTGTGACGGCTGAATTCGTGAAACTCGCGGAGAACGAATTCACGGGCTGAACCACCAGAACCTGTCACGACCGGTTCCCACCACCGCAACCCGCTTGAGCGGGTTTGACGTATCAGACACCGAATTCATTCGGTGGCGTCCGCAACGCGAATCCAATTCGTGTCAATTCGTGAAATTCGTGGCAGGGCATGAATGAATTCAGAAGGATCATCCGTATACCCCATCTCTCACCTCCTCGGCCCGCCGCTGATCCGCCTGACCGGCCTGCTGGCGGTCGTCCTCCTGCCCCTCTGGTTCAACCCGTGGGCCGATGTCGCGTTCGAGCCGGCCAAGATCGCCCTGTTTCTGCTCCTCGTCCTCCTCGCGGGCAGCATTGCCCTGCCCACCTGGCTGCGTAAACCGGACGCGCTGGCCGCGCCGCCGCGGGCGCTCCGGCGCTGGCTCAGCGCCTACCTCGCCATCATCGCCGCGGCCACCTTCGCCTCGGTTGACCCGCCGGCCAGCCTGTGGGGCACCCCCAACAACCTGCACGGCGCGCTGGTTCTGGCCGCCGGCCCGCTCTTTGCCCTCCTCCTGCTGTTGTCCTGGCGCACCCTCGCTGCGCGGCAACGCCAGGTGACCGCGCTGATCCTCGGCAGCGTGCCCGTGGCCCTCTACGGCCTGATCCAAGCCCTGGGCCTTGATCCTCTGCCCTGGACCACCGACGCCATTTCGCCGGTACTCTCCACGCTCGGACGCTCCAACTTTCTCGGCGCCTACCTGGCGCTGATCATTCCCTTCACCCTGGCCCGCCTGTGGGAACCGCTGCCATCCGGCCTGACGCTGGCGGCGGCCCGCTGGCGCTACGGGGTCGTGTTGGCGCTTCAAGTGACCTGCCTCCTGTTGACCCAAGCCCGCGGCGCCTGGCTGGGCGCGACGGTCGCCGTGGCAGCCTGCCTGGGGCTGCTGGCCTACCGCTGGCGCGATCGGCGCCTGGCCCTGGCTGCCCTGCTGGTCTGCCTGCTGGGCGGCGCCTGGCTGCTGCTGATGAACCGGGTCAGCCTGGTTCGGCAGCCAACGGCGGCATCGGCCTCAGCGCCCTTTGTCGAATTGCGGCTGGCTTCCACCGCCACGCGGCTGCTCATCTGGCGTACAAGCGCCGGTCTGATCGGCCCGCGCTGGCTCCTGGGCTATGGGCCGGCGACCTTCACCCCGGTTTTCAAGCCCAACTCCCCGGCAGAATTGACATCTTGGCAAGATTCGGCTATTGTAACTGACCCGCACAACCTGGTGCTGGATCAATGGCTGACGCTTGGGCTGGCTGGGCTGCTGGCCCTGGTCGCCACGGTCGTCACCTTCTACCGCCTGACCTGGCGTGGACTGCTGAGCACGGCTGACCGCCCGGCGCATGCGCGCAGCGCCGCGGCCCTGGCGGCCGTCACCGGCTTCTTGGTCCAGGCGCAGTTCAACCCGAACGTAATCGTCACGCTTGCCATTTTTTGGATCGCTATGATGTTGGGAGTTGCAGAGGGACATTCATGAGTTCATCCCTGATTGGAAAACGGCTTGGCCGCTATGAAATTCGCAGTGAAATTGGCCGCGGCGGCATGGGCATGGTCTTCGAAGCCTTCGACGCCCTGCTGCAGCGGACTGTGGCCATCAAGGTGCTGCCGCCGCAGTTTGCCTTCGATGAAGACTTCGTGCGCCGCTTCCATCGCGAGGGCGTGATGTCGGCTCAATTGCACCATGTCAATGTGGTCACCATTCACGACGTGGGCGAACATGACGGTTTTCACTACCTGGTGATGGAATTTCTCGAGGGCAAAACGCTCGATCAGTGGCTCAAGGATCACGGCACCATGCCGCTGGGCCAGGCTGTGCCGGTCCTGCGCCAGATTGCCAGCGCCCTCGATTTTGCCCACAGCCGCGGCATGATCCATCGCGACATCAAGCCTTCCAACATCATGCTTACGGCGGAGGGGCACGCCACGCTGATGGACTTTGGCCTGGTGCGCGCGGCCGAAGGCGCCATGCTCACCCGCACCGGCATGGTGGTGGGCACGCCCGAATATATGGCGCCCGAACAGGCCACCGGCGCCGAGGTAGATGCGCGTACCGATGTCTACGCGCTGGGAGTGGTTCTCTACCGCATGTTGAGCGGAAAGCTCCCCTTTACGCGCTCAACGCCCTACGCCGTCACCTATGCGCACATCCATGAGCCGCCGCCGCCCTTGCGCCAAACCCGCGCTGACTTGCCGCCCCGCCTGGAGGCCATTCTGCTCAAGGCGCTGGCCAAAGACCCGGCCGCGCGCTATCAACGCGCCGGGCATCTGGCCGACGATTTTGCCGCAGCCGTGGCGGAGCTGCCGGCCGCTGTCCGTACCACCGTGCCCACCGCGGCGGTGACAAGGGTCGCACAGCCAGCGGCAGAAGTTCATGCGGCGCAGACTCTCATTGGCGGCGCGCCGACCCTCCGCATGGACAGCGAGCCTCCGGTGGCCGCGCCTGCGTCATCAGCCGCGCCTGCGGTCGCAACCACGCGAGCGGGCGCGACGCGGCTGCCGCTCATCATCGGCGCCGTGGCCCTGCTGGCCGTCCTGGGCATCGTCGGCGCGCTGCTGGCAAGCAACCGTGGCTCCGCGTCCGCGCCCACGGCAACCCCACAGGTGCTTGTCGTGGTTTCGCCATCCCCGCTCGCGACCACTCTTATCGTCGAAACTCCGCCGCCGGCCACGGTGACGGCGACGGTTGCCACCGCCACGCTGGCGCCCACCGCGACGGCCGCGCCGCTGCCGTCGGATACGCCCACCGCGGCGGCGACAGACACGCCCACGAATACGCCTGCGCCCACCGCCACGCCAGCGAACACGCCCACGCCCCGCCCGGCGGTCACGGTGGCCCCGCTTGCCCCTGGCGTGGTGCTTGATTTCGAGCGCGATGTCGCCTGGCGTCGCGGTCAGCAGCCCTATGGCACGCTGACGCGCTCAGCCGAGCAGGTCAAAGCGGATAAGTCGGCCGCCAAATTGGCCTACGATTTTGCCGCGGTGGCCGACAATTATGTCGTCTTCGAAGCGCGGCCGGCCTTGAGCCTGCCCGGCAGTCCCACCGGCCTGACCGCGTGGGTCTACGGCGAGGGCGCCGGTCATTTTCTGAACGTTTGGATCAAGGACAAGGCGGGCGAGGTGCGCGCCTACACCTTCGGCCAGATCAAACATCAGGGCTGGCAACAGCTCACGGCCTGGTTCGATGATCGCGCGCCCTGGCCGGTGGGCCACATCAGCGGCACGGACAACCAGGCCCTGGACTATCCCGTCAGCCTCTTTGCCCTGGTGCTCGACGGTGTGCCGGACAAGCAGGCCAGCCGCGGCGCCATCTATCTGGATGATGTGCGCGTCACGACGGCGCCCATTGCCGCCGCATCGGTCACGCCCGGCGCCGGTGCATCCACGTCCACCCCTGCCCCGTCCGGCAGCACAGCCACACCGAGCGGCGGCGGCAGCCCAGCCGGCCTGAGCGGTCGCATTGCCTACGCCACCTGGAACGGCAGCAGCATGGACACGGTGCTCTACAACGTCAGCAATGACAGTCGGGGTACGATCATCGGCAACATGCGCCAGCCCGATTTCAACGTCAACGGCGAATTGGTGGGCAACGGCGATGGCGGCGGCGCCGATAACCTGGTGCGCACCGACCGCAATGGCGGCGGCAAACGCCTGATCAGCGAACACCCCGAAGATATGCACCCGCACTGGTCGCCGTCCGGCATCAGCGTGATCTTCGACTCCAGCGCGCAGGGCGACGGGCGCTATCGGCTCTATTTTCAAGAGGATGCCGGCGCCCGCCGTGAGACGCCGCCGCTCAAGATCGGCGCCCAGGAGTTGTTCGGACGTTACCCGGTCATCCTGGAAAGCTGGCGCGTGGCTTTCAACGGTTGTGACAACTGGGCCGGCGGCCGCACCTGCGGCATCATGACGATTGACACCAGCGGCAATAATCCCGGCGTCGCGACCGATCAGCCGGGCGACATACCAACCGACAACCGCGGCTCTCAGATTCTGTTCATGTCGAACCGTGATGGCAATTGGGAGGTCTACCGCGTGGGTGAAGACGGCGGCGGACTACAACGACTCACCAATAACCCCGCCAATGATGGTTTGGCAACCGCTTCCCCAGACGGCAACTTCATCGCCTTCGTCTCCAACCGGGATGGCGGCTGGGCGGTCTTCGTCATGCGCGCGGACGGCAGCGAGCAGCGCAAGCTGTTCGACCTGAACGGCGGCTACGGCAGCGGTGATTGGGACTGGACCCAGGAACGCTTGAGCTGGGGGCCTTGAGGAGAAAAACATGGCAGACCCATTGATTGGGCAGCAGATCGGCAAGTATCAGATTCAGAGTGAGCTGGGGCGTGGCGGCATGGGGGTGGTTTACCGCGCCTACGACCCTGACCTGCGGCGAACGGTGGCGATCAAGATTCTCGCGCCCCAGTTGGCAGCCGACGAAGACTTCGTCAAACGCTTCCAGCAAGAAGCGATCATGTCTGCCAATTTGCACCATCCGCACGTGATTACCATTTACGATGTGGGCGCGACCGGCGACCTGCATTATCTCATCATGCAGTACCTGGAAGGCGCCACGCTGGAGCACTGGGTGCGTAAGAATGGCCCGATGCCCCTGGCACAGACCGCGGACGTGGTACAACAGGTTTCGCAGGCGCTCGATTACGCGCATGACCAGGGCATCGTCCACCGCGATATCAAGCCGGCCAATATCATGCTCAGCCCCAGCGGGCAGATCACGCTGATGGACTTTGGCCTGGTGCGGGCCGGAGCCGGCACCGGGTTGACGCGCACAGGCATCGTGATGGGGACGCCAGAGTACATGGCGCCCGAACAGGCCCAGGATGGCGACATTGATCGTCGCACCGATCTCTACTCGCTGGGCGTGGTCATCTACAAGCTGTTGACGGGGCGCGTGCCGTTTGCGCGCACCACGCCCGTGGCTACCATCTTTGCCCATGTCCATGAAGCCCCGCCGCCCATTTGCCAGGTCAAGGCTGACCTGCCGCAACCGATCGAGGCGGTGGTGAGCAAGGTGCTGGCCAAGGACCCGGCCGATCGTTACCAACGCGCCGGCGAATTGGCACGCGATTTTGTCATCGCCAGCCAGGGACACACGCCGCCCGGACTAAGCACACAGGCAGCCGCGCCGCCGCCGGAAAGGACGATCGTAGCAGACGCCATCGCGCCATCCCCGCGCAAATCGGCGCCGGCCGCAAAATCGGCCGCGTCGCAGCCTGCGGCGCGACCCGCAACGCCGGCCAGTCAGCCTTTCCCGCTGCCGTTGGTGGCCGGGCTGGCAGTCCTGCTCGTGGTGGTGATTGCCGGCCTGGGCATCGCGCTCAGCGGTTCCGGCGGGCGCCAGCCCCCCACGGCCACAACCGTGGCCCAAGGCAGCACGCCGGCCACCGGCGCCACGGTTCCAGCGGCTGCCACCACCGCCGCACCAGTCGCAGCGCCGGGCAGCGACACGCCCGCGCCATCACCGACGCCGACGGTGTCGCCGTCACCGACGCCCACACCCGCGCCAGAGTTGCGCATCATGGGCGCGGCGGTCAATGTGCGCAGCGGGCCGGACATGGCCTACCCCATCCTGGCGCGCTTGCGCAAAGGCGAAAAGCTCACAATCACCGGGCGTTACGCGGCTAATGAAACCGGCGCCTGGTGGCAATTCATGTACAACCGCACCCCGGCCTGGATCGCCGCCTCGACGCTGATTACCACCACCGGCCTGGTGGAAACAGTGCCGGTCATCACCGAGACGCTCAAGCCCGAACTTGGCCCAGGCTCGGCGCGCATCAGTGCGCAGGACGGCATGATGCAGCTTTATGTGCCGGCCGGGCCTTTCTTGCGTGGCTCCACCGGCACCGACCTGGTGGCCGACGATAACGAGAAGCCGCAGAGCGTCCTGACGCTGTCTGCGTTCTGGGTGGATCGCACCGAGGTCACAAACGGCATGTTCAAGCAGTTTGTAGCGGCGGCCAAGTTCCAGACGACGGCCGAAAAAAACGGCCAGTCGCGCGTGTTCGATCCCACCAGTAAATGGAACCTGATCAAAGGCGCAAACTGGCAACACCCCTTTGGCCCGGACAGCACGATTGAGGGTCAGGACGATTATCCGGTGACGCACATCAGTTGGAACGATGCCGTGGCCTACTGCCGCTGGGCTGGCCGGCGTCTGCCGACCGAGGCCGAATGGGAAAAGGCCGCGCGCGGCCCGGATGGCCTGCTGTATCCCTGGGGCGACGAGCCGACGGCGGGTGATCTGGTCAACTTTGCCGATTCCAACCTGGATATCTACGGCGCCGAGCGCGGCGTGGATGACGGTTTTCAATTCGCAGCACCGGTTGGACACTATCCGGCAGGCGCCAGCCCCTACGATGCGCTCGACATGGCCGGCAATGTGCAGGAGTGGGTGTCTGATTGGTACGAGAAGGGCTATTATGCCAAAGCTCCGGAGGGCGATCCGCAAGGGCCAGCCACCGGCCAGGCGCGTGTCAGCCGCAGCGGTTCCTGGTGGACCACGGCCAAAGTCGTGCGCACCAGCTTCCGCAGCGCGTATGGCCCCACGGATGTCTATGCCATCTTCGGCTTCCGCTGCGTGGAGTCGGGCCAGTGAGCGCCCGATGACGACGCCCACAAGCCCGCGCGGCGATAGTAGCGAGTATGACGCCGTGGATCAACCATCACTCGCCAGCTTCTGGAGCCTGACGTCCGGCCAACGTGAAGCCGTCTTGCTCGACGGCATCCTGCAAACGCACGCCTGGCACTTTGCGCGCAACCGCGCCTACCAGCAAACGGTCGCCGCCCGCGGGGTGGGGCCATCCCTGGATGCCGGCGCGCTGGCGCGTGTGCTGCGGCCCACGTCACAGACCTTCAAGTCCTACATTGATCTGCTGGGAACACCGTTTCCGCAGGACCGCCCGCTCGAATTCCTGGGCTGGTTGGCGGATCAGCTCTCCATCGAACTACCGCGCGCGCGCTTCAGCCGCTTTCGCCCGCGCTACGGCTCGCTGGAGGCGCTCTTGCGTGCCATCGAAGCGATCTTCGCCGACCTGGGCCTGGAAATCCTGACCTCCAGCGGCACCTCCGGGCGAGCCACCATCCTGGTGCGCAACCAGCAGGCCCTGGCCCGCACCACCGAGAGTTTCTACCTGTCGTTTCAGCGCTACTTCGCAATGCAGGCCGATCACCGCGCCATCTTCATCATGCCGCGGCAAACCCGCATCGCGATGGCGCGCATGGCACAGTTCAGCACACAGGGCATCGGTCTCGCGCCCGAGCGGGTGCATTTCACGATCCCGTTTGCCGCCCAGCCCGACCAGGTGCGCATCCGCGCCGGCCGCACCTGGCGCAGCGGCTGGGCCGGCATGGTCGAACGCCGGCTGTGGAACCCGTTCATGCACTGGATGGGCGACCGCGTGGTCACCCCCAGGGCGGTGCAGAGCACGGTCAGCTTGCTCCGGCAGGCGTCGGCAGCCAGGGAAAAGGTGCTCTTGTTCGCCGGTTGGACGCACCTGCACGCAGTGGCATTGGACATCCTGCGCCAGGGAACGCCGCTGCGCCTGACGCCGGGCAGCCTGGTCGGTTCTGGCGGCGGCATGAAGGAACGCTACCCCCACACGCCGGCCGAGATCAGGGCGACCGTCGCGCAGGCAATGACTTCGGCCGATGGCGAGCCGGTCATGGTGCGCGACACCTACGGCATGGCGGAGGGCAATTGGGCGGCCATGCAGTGCCGGCACGGCAACTATCACCTGCCGCCCTGGATCCACGCAGCCACCGTGGATGCGAACGATGCGCTGCAGACGGGCGCGGACACCACCGGCCTGCTGGCCTTCTTCGATCCTTTCGGCGGCGGCGAGCTGTTCCCGGCCTTTTTCAAGACAGCCGATCGCGTGCATCTGCTACGCGGCGACGCATCGTGTTCATGCGGCGAGGCCGGCGCCTATCTCGCGCAAGGCTCCATTCAACGCGTAGATCTGCTGGACGAAGCCGGCTGCGCGGCGCAACTATAGGGGTAGGACATGGACGGTTTTTGGCTACCCGACGCTTTGCAGCAGCAGCCCGCCTTCGCGAACGTGGGCTACCGAACGCTTTCCTACCTGGACGGCCAACCCGCGGCGCCGGACGATCCGCGTGCGGTGACGGCCCGCTATCCCGATCTGCAGCCTTCTGACTGGCAGGCGCTCCTGGCCGGGCTGCGCGGCCAGCGAACGCGTGTCCCGACCGGGGCCGCGTACTGGGTGCGCCTGCAAACAGCCTTGCAAGTGGCCGGCCGCCGCCTGGCCGATCCGGCCGATCCTCTGCGCCGCGAGATTCTGACCGCGCTCCCCATCTACACCGGCTACTCAGAAGCGATGATCCGCATGACGCTGGCCGCGCTGGACATGATGGCGCTGGACCAACTGCCGGCCGCGTATGCCAGTTTGCCCACCTGGCAGGCTGCCGCCGCGTGGCAGCCTATCCCCGGCCTCCCCGGACGGTTGCGCTTCTATCCGGCCGCGACGCCTGGCTGGAACCTGGCGCGGTTTCTGCGCCGCCGCCAGGATGGTCCGCTCCCTGGCGAAGTGACTGCGCCTGAACTGGTGGTGGGCTACGGCGCGGGCAACGTGCCGGGCACCGCGCTGCTGATCACCTTCCTGGCGCAGGCCACGAGCCTGGCTGCGGACACGGCGCCGCCGGCCATCGTCATCCGCAATTCGCGCCAGGAACCGCTGTTCGGGCCGCTGGTTCTACGTGCACTGGCCGCGGTTGATCCTGACCTGCTGGCGAACGTCGCTCTGCTGATTTGGGACTTCGAGGATGAGCGCATCCAGGCGCTGCTGCTGGCCCAGGCAGACCTGATTGTAGCCGCGGCCGGCGATCAAACGATCACCGAGATTGGCCGGGCCGCGCGACACGCCGCGCCCGCGCAGCCGCCGCGGCTGCACGCGCACGGACACAAGGTCAGCTTTGCGGCCATCGGCCGCGAGATGCTGGCGCCGCAAGCCCGGCTGCCAGACGCGCCCGCGCTGCCGCTGCTGGATGTGGTTGCGCTGCTGGCGGCCCTGGATTCCATCTTCTGGGATCAGAACGGCTGCCTGTCCGCGCGCGTGCATTTCGTGGAAGTCGCAGACGCGGGCGTCACCGGCCAGGCGAGCCTTGCGCGCTACGCCGAACGCCTGACCGCGCACTGCCAGACCCTGGCGACGCTCCTGCCGCGCGGCGCCTGGCCCCGTCAGCCGCTGCACGATCGTTTCGATCGCTACAAGGCGCTGGAGGCCACGGGGCAGGTGCGGGTATGGTCAGGCTATGACGATGACTTTGTCGTTGTGGTGGACGAGCGCCCTTTGCCAGCGGACCGGCGGCAGGCGGCCGGCCAGTGGCTGAGCCAGGTCAACGGTTGTCAGGGCCGCGTGATCGTGGTGCGGCCGGTGGCAAACTTACTGGAAATCCCGGAGCGCTACCTGGCGCTCCTGCCGCCTGGCAACCTGCAGTCGCTGAGTGTGGCCGTTGGGCAGGCAGGGGTCGGGATAACCCCCGCGTTTCTGCATTTTGCCGAGGCCTGCGGCGCCCGCGGCGTCACCGCCATCCGCACCGTGGGGCGCGGCGCGTTTCCGCAACTGGCCTACTCCTGGGATGGTCTGCTCCCGCTCGACCTGGTGCGCACCCGCCCGCCCGGTCACTTCACCACCATCGAATTCGACGACCCACTCAGCGAAATCGCCGCCACCTGGCAACTCCTCCAACGCCTCGCGCCCCTGTAACGCAATCCGCCGGATTGCAGCGCCGCTTCCGCAACTGGCCTACTCCTGGGATGGCCTGCTCCCGCTCGACCTGGTGCGCACCCGCCCGCCCGGTCACTTCACCACCATCGAATTCGACGACCCACTCAGCGAAATCGCCGCCACCTGGCAACTCCTCCAACGCCTCGCGCCCCTGTAACGCAATCCGCCGGATTGCAGCGCCGCTTCCGCAACTGGCCTACTCCTGGGATGGCCTGCTCCCGCTCGACCTGGTGCGCACCCGCCCGCCCGGTCACTTCACCACCATCGAATTCGACGACCCACTCAGCGAAATCGCCGCCACCTGGCAACTCCTCCAACGCCTCGCGCCCCTGTAACGCAATCCGCCGGATTGCAGCGCCCCTACTTTCCCCACTCCCACGGCCGTGTGTTCTGGAAGATCCAGGCGGCGGTGTGAAACGCGGAAAGGCCCACCAGCGCCAGAGCGGCCTCCCAGCGCGCGCGTTCGTCGGGCAGGGCGCGGCCCAACAGCACGGCCGCCAGCGTCGTCAGCGGCAGGCTGCTCAGGCTGAACAGGTCCCAGTCACGCTGGCCGCCGTAGTCCGGGTTCCAGAGCAGAATGAAGAGCAGGCTGCCTGCAGCCGCGACCGCGAGAAAGCGCACGTAGGCAGAAAGTGACGGCGCCGCGGCAGTCAGGGGTCTCGCCAGGCAGAGCAGTACAACCGCCAGACTGACCGGCGCGCTGAGTAACTGCTGGTTGACGATGTCGAGCAGGTGTCCCCAGGAAAACATAGTGTAGTGCTCCCAGCGCGTGGCGGTGGTCCACAGGGGCACCAGCCAACGGCCGTCGCCGCCGCCGGGGCGATCGCTGCTGAGCAGCGCCTGCAGGCCGTGACCGCCGGCCTGCATTATGGCAATGACACCCAGGCCGATCAGCAGCAAGGGCGCGGCCGTCTGCAGCAGGGTTCGCGGCCAGCCGACGCGCCGGGCGCTGATCGCGGCCAGGACGAGGAGCGACGGCGCGAGGTTGAGTGTGGAGGGATGCAGGGCGTTAGCCAGGCCCAGGGCGGCGGCCGTGACCCACAGCGGGGTCTTGTTCGCCAGCGTGCGTGCGGCCAG
The DNA here is from genome assembly GCF_016704685.1 of Candidatus Amarolinea dominans. Taxonomy (NCBI): domain Bacteria; kingdom Bacillati; phylum Chloroflexota; class Caldilineae; order Caldilineales; family Candidatus Amarolineaceae; genus Candidatus Amarolinea; species Candidatus Amarolinea dominans. Next base: position 125,439 of record NZ_JADIZS010000010.1, on the reverse strand, counting down.
CCAGAGATAGAGCATGATGGCGACGGCGGGCAGGGTGTAGTTTTCGACATAGCCGAAGAAGAGTTGCATCGTGCCCAGGCTGAGCAAGAGACCGGCCACGAGCAGGCGCTGACCGCGGCTGCGGCCCACTTCCCAGGCCAGTTGCAGCACCAGAAAGACGTAGACCGCGCCGGCCGCGACGCTGGTGATGGCGTAGGCGGGAAAGGCATCGGGCCACTGCCAAAGGCGCTGGCCGAGCGCCCACAGCTTCGCGTGCCAGAGGACGGTCAAGGGCGCCTGCCAGGTGTAGACCAGGCGCAGGGCCGGATCGGGATAGGGGATGGCGTTGGTGAGGATGTAGGCGTCGCCCCAGCGCGTGTGTACCAGGCGCAAGGCCCAGAAGAGCGGTATGGAGAGCAAGGCCAGGGCTGCAAACCAGCGCATGGGGGGTTGTGACGGCGGTGCAGTTTCTGTGGAGGCGACGCTGCGCGCAGCCTTCAGCAGGCGGTCGGTCAGCGCGGGGATGCAGAGCGCCGCCACCAGCAGCGCCAGCGTCCAGCGTACGGCCGGAGCGAAGAAAGTGATGGGCCAGAGGCCCCAGGCCGCGGCTTCGCCGAAGCGGGGCGCGGCCAGGTGCAAGATGAGAAGGACGAGAACCAGGCCGCGCAGCGACCAGAGCAAGCGCCTGGAAGGCGAAGTGTCAACCAACATGGGACGCATTGTACCGCGCCGCGGTCGGAGTGACAAAGCGGGCCAGGGGCGCGGCGCGTGACAGGTCGAAAAAAGAATCGAATCGAGAGGGCGAGCCAGGGAGCAGCTCGTCCTCTCGATCAGCGAAAAAACCCCGAGATCGGAAACCAAACCCACAGGCTGCAGACGAAGGATTGCAGCCCATTTCCTAGAGGCTCGATGCCATTCGTGGGCTGTTTCCCGGGCGGCAGGCAGGGGAAAACAGCCACGAATATCATCGCCCGCCCAGACGGGAGAGAGTCTGGGAGCAGAGGCCGGGAGCGGCCCTGCACGATCCCAGGGGGACAGTAGGCAAAAGCCAGAACAATGTCAGGGGCAGACAGTCATGGGGGCAGGCGTGACGGGGACATCCAGACGAGCGGCCATCTGCGCCACGAAGTGCAGTGACTGCGTCGGGCTATCGAACTGCCAGCGTTCGCCGCTCTGGACATGCTCGACCTCACTGTACCAGTGATCCGACGGCTGTTCCTGGTCATCACACCACAGGCGTACCACGAATGAGACGTATTTAGCCGCGGGAAACATGGTCTCCTCCTTATATGCAAGCCCAGCCGGAACAGCCAACAACCGCAATCAACGTTGCCACAAACTACTGTGCAGAACCGATCGTGACTAAGGCAACGTGCGCCATTCCAGCACAATCTCAGGGTCAACAACTGAAGAGTCAGATGTGTATCCCCAAACGATTCTGTTGCCGTAAATCACTGCGCCCAGAACAGCCGCTTTTTCACCTGGTGGTGGTGTAAGGGCAAGGAACATGCGTTTGTTCACCAAATCGTAGATATACAACGGCCTCCTGCGAGAAGCTATCCAATACAGCCACTGACCATCCAAGCGTGGATCTCCAGATTCTCCGCCTGGGGCGGCAATCACTTCTCGGCGCCCATCTCGTAGATCATAGACTACAGCCTCAAACCCTTGGCTATATCGTGGACCAGCTTTCCATATTGCCCATGGGTATGAGAACGCAGGCATACTACTTTTTCCGTCGGTTGTCAACGCGACACGTTGCCCGGTATCCAAATCGAACAGATAGATGTTATTACCTCTTCCCCGATTATCAGGTAAATCTTGTTCGACAACCAACTTGCCGCCTGAGAGCGCGGGGGCCACCCACATATAGTTAGTCTCGGCACAGATGCGGTCCAACTCGCGTTGCTCACCTGTGCGAAGATTGCGCAGTGCCAGTATCGTTTCCGTACACGCAGCCTGTTTGGATTGCTTTAGCTGTGTCCACACCACCCAATCACCGTCGGCTTCTATATCTGGCCCGGGCCACGAGTCCGCGTCTCCGGCTTCCTCAACAACAACCCGTTCATTCCCGTCTCTGAGATTCAATGCCCGCACGATCCAGGCCGCGTAGTCGTCTTCATGAGTATCAACAAAGATCAACCAGTCACCGCTGCGAATTGGTTTATAGGTTGCTATATCGCCATCATCGAAGTTCGTCGTCGCTACCATCTCGATAGGTCCGCCAGCAAAGGGATAGCGGAAAATATGACGCCGGTCGTCTGAACCTAAGACAAAGTACAGGTGGGTCTCATCGGGAACAAGCCAGGTTGCGCGTTGGGTTTGTGCCGGTAACCGGTGTAATAGCGCCGGCGTCAGAGTAGCCCAAGCCGTAGTGGGAGTAGGTGTAGGAGTCGGCTTCGAAGGTGATGTGGGGGTAAACGACGGCGTCGATGCAGATATGGTAGGAGTCTTGGTCCGCGACGAAGTGGCAGATACCGAGGGTATCGCTTGAACCAGGGTAGGCGTTGCTGTTGGTGTGAAAGTCAGTTCTCTGCCATGACTGATCTCGCCAGAAGTTTCATCTGACGGAGACATAAGGGGTGTTCGCGTCGCTTGGCAGGCGGTCAGCATTGATAGGCCAATCGCCAAGTTAAGCCAGACACTCGCTCTGACTCTTACAGGCAATACTCTGATCATCGGTGTTACCAGACCTGTGAATTGTTACGGCTGACGTGCTGCCACAACTGTTCCATAGGCATGCTCTGACGATAAGAGCCATAATAGCCTGCCGCCGTACCAGAGGTTTCCGTATAGTAAATGGTCGTGTTAGTCGCACCAGGCGCATTGTAGCCATAAATGGCTATCACATGCCGAACGTCTCGATTTCCCCAACCACTCATTATCTGTCCAGATGACGCACCTGTTCTTAGAGCAGTGACCATCGCGTAACCATTAATAATATCCATTTTTATGTAGTATCTCAGATAATTCTCGTTACCGGCGGCATCCAAGATATACCAGGTGGTACCCAAGCGTCTATTCAGAACGTCTCGAATGAATCGAGTATAAACGCCCCAGGTTGGGTCAATATATTCTTCTGCACCAATCACATCTATGTGGGGTATTTGTGAAGCATCCAGGCGCGCATCAAGCACAACCTGGGTCGCACCGGGACCGCAATAATTGCGGTGAGCAGAATCGTTAGGTTCAAGCCAGGTACCCACAATTACTATCCGATAATCAAGTACACCTTCAGTCACCGTTTCGAGATTTTCCACAAATTGTTTGGCCGTCTCGCTCTTGTTGGCTATCTCCAGTTGTTCTTCTGCTGATGGAACATAATTGGGGTCTGGTCCATTTCGCATTTGGGCATCGTCAACCTCGTCAAAATAACCCACATGGGGCGCCTTTTCATTCGGTTGTGCCTGCGTCTCACCAGCCGAAGAAAGTGCCAGGATAACTGCAAGCCCAATAATGGTAATTGCTCGTAGATACAACTTTGTCATTGAAACCTCCGCCTAATACTCACGCTTGATGGCGTCACAAACTATCATAAAGTATAACACGCAAGTGGCTACAAACTGGCTACAAATGGGTGTTTTTAGGGGGAAAAATCAACGAGTTTCGAGGCAATTTGGCGCCAGGTCAAGGCTCGATGAGGACGTCTTGCCAGAACCACCATTCGAGTGCGGAGGTGGGAAAGCGTTTGATGCGGGGTTTGAGGAGCAAGGAGTAGCGGGCGTAGAGGAGCGGCACCAGCGCAGCCTCGCGGATTAGAATCTGCTCGGCCGCCTGATAGAGGCGCACACGCTTGTCCTGGTGCGGGGTGACGCGCGCCTCTTCGACCAGGGCTTGATACTGGGGATGGCGCCAGCCGCCGTAGATGCGGCGAAAGATCACCTCACGCAGGAAATTGTCGGGGTCGGGGAAATCGGCGGCCCAGGCGGTGATGCGCAGCGCGGGGCGCGTGGTCAGCAGACGATCCACCAGCTGCCCCACCGGCACAATGTCCCAGTCAACCTGCACGCCCAGGTGTTGGCGCCACTGCTGCTGGGCGTAATGGCAAATGGGGTCGGTGCCGGCGTGGCTCAGCGCGGTCAGGGGCGGCAAACCGCGGCCACCCGGATAGCCGGCCGCGGCCAGGGTTGCGCGCGCGGCCTGCGGATCAAAAGGCAGGGCCAGGCCAGGGCTGTGCGCGGGCATGCCGGGCGGAATGAAGCCGCCGCTGGCCGGAAATTCGTAACCGCGCTGCACCACCTCGGCCAGGTAGGTGCGATCAAGCGCCAGGGCCAGGGCGCGCCGTAAGAGAGGATTGTCGAATGGCGGCTGCGAGGCATCGAACTGCAAAATCCACGAGCGCAAGGTGGGCAGCGACACGTAGTCGCCGGGAAAACGCTGGCGGGCGCGATCTTGCATGCCGGGTGAGGCGCCTTCCAGGTTGAGCACATCGAGTTGATCGGCCTCATACGCGGCCAGGCCGGCGTCGTAGCTCAGGCCCAGGGATAGTTCCACCCGTTCGATGTTGCCGGCACAGCGGCCAAAGTAAGCCGTGTTGCGCACCAACGAGAGGCGCTGGCCCGCTTGCCAGGCAGCCAGGCGATAGGGGCCATTGCTCACAAAATGCTCCGGCTGTGTCCAGGCTGCGCCCTGTTTCTCCACCACATGCCGCGGCACCGGGTACCAGGCGCTGCAGGCCATCAATTGCAGGAAGTAACCCGTGGGCCGCTCCAGTTCCACCAGTAGCGTCAGATCGTCCAGCGCATGCACGCCCACCTGGTCAATGTGGGTCAACCGGCCCTGGCGATAGGCCTCTGCGCCCTTGATGTCGTCGAACGACAGGCCCAAGAATGGCGAACGCGGCGTGCCGCCCAGGATGCGCTTCCAGGCATACTCGAAGTCGCCCGCGGTCACCGGCCGGCCGTCGCTCCAGCGCACGTCCTCGCGCAGATGAAAAACGTAGGTCAGGCCGCCGTCGCGCACATCCCACGCGCGCGCCACCGCCGGCACCACGCCCAGGTCAGGCGTGCGTTCGAGTAGGCCGCGAAAAAGCAGGTCGGCCGTGCCGCTGGTGTAGAATTCCCAGGTTTGCGCCGGGTCCAGCGCCGTTGGTTCAGTCCAGTTGATGCGAAAGGTCTGCGGCTGGCGCGCGGCCGGCGGCAGGGGTTGGCTGCTGCTGCGCTGCCAGAGGGCAAATCCCCGTTCGTAGGCCTGGCGCGCCTGCGGGAATTGAAACGCGGTGTGATAGGTCAAAGCCAGCTTCATGAGCGTACGCGCGCTTTGCTCATACTCGCCCATCTGCTCCAACAAGGCCAGCGCTTGCTCGTAAGCCTCCACTGCCGCCTGGTGCGCATACAGGCCGCGCGCACGGTCGCCCAGCAGCAGCAGGTACGTCACGGCCTTGCCTGTTTCCTGGCCGTGATAGGTGTGGCGGGCGGCCGCGTGATGCAGCGCCAGCGCCGCCAGCAGCTCATCATCGGACAGACCCTGCCCGCGTGCCGGTCGCCGCGGTGCAGCGCCTGGTTTATCGCGTTGCGTCAGCGCGCTGATCTCGAACGCAAAAATCTTCTCCAGGGCTTCGGCCGCCCGGTGATGCAGGAGCAGACGCCGGCCCACGCTCAGGTGCTGATAGACAACCGAGCGCACCAGTTCATGCAGAAAATGGTAGCCCGCCGCGTGTTCGCCAAGCAACTGGCGGGCTAACAGTTCTTCGCTGGCGCTGATTGACTCCAGTTCATCACGGCCGGCGGTCAGGTACAGCACATCGCGGCGCATGGCATTGCCGAGGATGGCGCCGGCTTCCAGGATTTGGCGCGCCAGGGGCGTCAACCGTTGCAGGCGTATCTCAACTGCCTGGCGCACGGTGTCCGGCAGCGGCAGATCAGTTTCCTGGGCGGCCGTTGTCGCTTGCGGCGGCCAATTGCCGGCCTCCATGAGGGCGCGCAAGGTCTCCAGGAGAAAGAAGGGGTTGCCGCCCGTGACCCGGTGCAACTGCACAACCGTCGTATCAGCGAGGATTGTCGCCCCGGTCATGAACTGCGCCAGGCGGCGCACCATCGGCACATCCAGCGCGCCCAGGTCAATTTCGGTCAACACGCCGGCGCGTGCCAGGCTGTGGCGTAATTCGTGCAGCGGCGCGGCCTCTTCACTGCGCACGGTGGCCAGCACCAGGATGCGGCTGCCATACAGCCGGCGCCCCAGGTAGGCCAGCCAGTCAAGGGTGGCCGCGTCCGCCCAGTGCAGATCATCCAGACACAGGACCAGCGGTTGAATTTCAGCCAGGTGCAGGACGATCTGGCTGAGGGCATTGAGCAGGTGCAAACGCGCCTCCGCCGGATCGGCGCTGTCAGGCAAAGGCGTCGCGGCCTGGCCGAACGCAAGCTCCGGCAGCAGACGCGCCGCCTGTTGGCGCCACACCGGGGCCGCCTGTGACACGAGCGTGGGCAGATCGGGGAGCGAACGCAGGGCCTCGCCGACCACCTGGTAGGGCAGGACATGTTCAGTGCGCTGCGCGTCGCCCAGGCCCACGAAGAGCGCAGCCCGTTCGCGCGCGGCGTTGACAAACTCATGCACCAGCCGTGTCTTGCCGATCCCCGGCTCCCCGTTGATCCAGACCACGTTGCCCTGGCGGCTCTGCGCGCGTGCGAACTGCTGTTGGAGCTGACGCAGCGCTTCGTCGCGCCCGAGCAAGGGCACATCAGCGCCGGGCAGCGCTACCCACGCCGGTCGCGTCTGCGGTTGCGCCAGGCGCTCCAGTTGTCCGTACAGAATGGCCTGGTAAGCAGCGCGCGTGGTATCCAGGGGATGCGTGCCCAACTCGCGCTCCAGGACGGCGACCAAACGGTCGAACTGGCGCAGAGCCGCGACGCGGTTGCCGCTGAGCGCGTAGAGCACCATGAGCGCGCGGTGAATTTCCTCACGCACGTCATCCTGCGCCAGGTAATGCTGCGCCAGGGCAATGCCGGTCTCATAATCGCCCTCAGTCTGGCAGTGCTCGAGCACAGCACTGACCGCGGCGTCGTAGGTGTTGTGCAACGTTTCCCGTTCGTGCTCCAGCCACTGCTCGTACTCGGCGCTTTCAGGGATCGTCAGTCCTGGCAGGAAAGGCCCGCGATACAGGTCGAGGGCGCGGCGCAACGCCGCGCGCCGCCCGGCGCCGGTTGGCGTGGCACACAGGCTCGCAAACGCGTCCACATCAGACCAGACCAGCGCCGGGTCCAGGCTGACGTGATCATCGCTCAGTTGCAGGAGGTTCGGCTGGGGGAAGGCGCGGCGCAGATGGGTCAGCAGGTGCGTCAGGTTGCGGCGTGCGGCGGTCTGGTGTGCGTCCGGCCAGAAGAGGAACACCAGATCGTCACGTGCGACCGGGCGCAGACGAACGGCCAGGCGCCAGAGCAGCGCGCGTGCCTGCCGGCGTGTAATGGCAAGTGGGCGGCCCTGCCAGGAAATCTCGCTTGAGCCTAAGACGCGCAGTTGCAGCGGAGCAGTGGGCGTGGTTGCGGAGGGTGGGACCTGTGGTACGGACACGGATGCTGTCTTCTCCCCCAATGGCGAGAAACTCCTTTTATTGTACTTTACATCAAGTCGGCGGAACGTGCAATCTGGGGGGAGAATGAGGAATGAGGAACGGAGACCGGAGACCGGAGACCGGAGAACCCCCGCCTTCCACGCATCCGGTCTCTGGTCTCTGATCCCTGATCTCTCTTCAGAGACCGGAGATTGGGGGGCTTGTTTGGGAGGTGAGAGGGTTGTATAATGGGGGTATGGTGATTGTGATGTGGGTGAGGAGGTGATTGTATGACTTGGACAGAGGTTCAGCACGCGTATCCTGAGCAGTGGGTGGTCATGGAGGCGTTGGAATCACAGAGCGACGATGAGCAGTGGAAGGTGGATTCTGTGGCGGTGCTCGAAAGCTGCGCGGATGGGATGGCGGCGATGAACTGTTACCGGCACTTCCATCAGCAATACCCGCTGCGCGAGTTTCTCTTTCTCCATACAAGCCGCAGCAAACTGCAATTCCGAGAACACCGCTGGATGGGCATTCCTACACCAATTGCAAATTGAGTTTGCAGTGTGATAATCTGCCCCCAGCGTGGTGCTGGGGGCAGATTCCTTTTTCAACGCCTGCCGGCCCACAGCGCCTGATCGAGGTCGGCGATGATGTCGGCGGGGTGTTCGGCGCCGATGCTGAGGCGGATCAGGTTGCCGGACACGCCGCCCAGGTTGCGGCCAGCCTCGCCCTGCTGTTGATGGGTGGAGATGGCCGGGATCGTGGCAACACTCTTGATGCGGCCCAGGTCGGTGGCGCGCCAGACCATCTGCAGGTTGTCGAAGACCCGGCGCGCGGCCTGCGCATCATCCTTGACGGTGAAGCTCAGCAGGTAGCCGTAGCGGTTGACCTCCTGGCCGTAATCATCGGCGCCGTCAGCCAGCCACATGTAACGGGCGGCCACATCATGGCCGGGGGTGCTTGCCAGACCGGGATAGCTCACCTCGGCCACGGCCGGGTGATCCGCCAGGAAGTTAGCGACCTGCATGGCGCCGCGGCTCATCTGATCGAGCTTGGGGCGCAGGGTGCGCAGGTCATTCAGCGTCATCAGCGCGTTGAAGGGGCTGAGCGCCGGGCCATGATCGCGGAAGGGCAGCAGCTTGGTGTAGATGGCGAAATTGGCGCGCATCTCGTCCGAGCCAACCCGGCTGGGAAGATCGTGGCGGGCAACCAGCGCGCCGGCAATGGCAAAACCGCTGGAGGCCATGGCCTTGCTGACCGAATGCACGACGATGTCCGCGCCGTGCTGCAAGGGGCGCATGAGCGCCGGCGTGGCCACGGTGGCATCCACGATCAACGGCACGCCGTGCGCATGGGCCAGGTCGGCCACCGCGGCCAGGTCGAACATGCCCAAACCAGGGTTCGAGGGCATTTCGCCAAAGACGAAGCGCGTGTTGGCGTCCATCTTACTGGCCCATTCATTGACATCGAGCGGATCGCGCACCCAGCGCACCTCGACGCCCCGCTCGGCTGCGTAGCGGCTGAAGAGCATGAAGGTGCCGCCGTAGCATTTGGCGCTGGTGACAAAATTCATGGGGTAGCTGCCGTGCCCGTTGCTGCGGCTGGAGGCCGGCGTCACGACCAGGAAGGGATTGGTCGCCATGAAGATGGCGCTCATCCCCGACCCGGTGACACAGGCGCTAACCTCACCGGCGTAGCCATAGCCTTCGAGCAGGGCCAGCGTTTCTTCCAGGTAGTGCAGGGTGGGGTTGGCAATGCGCGAGTAGGTCCACGATGGCATCTGGTAGGCCAGCGCAACTTCCATGTGATTGCTGTTCTCGAAATGCTGCGCCGGGCTGAGAAAGGCCGGCTCCAGGATGCTGCCTTGATTGGCCAACGCCTCCCGCATGTCATACATGCCATGCACGGCGATGGTGTCGAACTTCTTGGCGCGCATGATGGCGCGGCGGGCCGCGGCGGCCTGGCTCATCTCCTGCCCGCGCGCCAGGTAATCCTGCACGCTGGCCGATTCCGCGACGGTTGTCATGCTGACTGACATGGTCGTTGACATGAATTACATCTCCTCTTGGCGGCTCATCCGCGCCCGTCTCACAGGTTTTACAGCAGGTTTTACAGATTGAAGCAAACCACTTTTGGCTCTGTCATCTCATGGACCGCGAATCGAATTCCTTCGCGACCCAGGCCGGACCCTTTGACGCCGCCAAACGGCATGGCATCAATCCGGTAATCGGTGCTATCGTTGATCATCACCCCACCCACGCGCAGTTCGCGCATGGCCTGGAACGCGCTTTTGCAGATCGCGGGTGAAGATGCCTGCCTGCAAGCCATAGTCCACGGCATTGGCGCGCTGGATGGCATCTTCCAGGTCGCGGATACGGGAGACGATCGTCACCGGACCGTAGATTTCCTCCTGCGCCAGCGCGCAGCTGTCCGGCACATCGGTCATGACAGTGGGCGCATAGAAATTACCGTGGCGCTCGCCGCCGCACAGCACGGTGGCGCCGGCCGCGATGGCCTCGTTGACTGTGCGCTCGATGCGCAGCGCTTCGGCGCGATTGATGATGGGGCCCATGTCGGTGGCTTCGTCCAGCTTGTCGCCCACGCGGTAGGCGCGCGCCCCCGCGACGAAGCGCGGCACAAACGCGTCGTAGATGGCTTCGTGCACCAACAGGCGCTGCACGTGCAGGCAGTTCTGTCCGGCCGCCCAAAACGCGCCGCTGACGTTGGCGCTGACCGCAAGTTCGAGATCCGCATCGGCCATCACGATGACCGGCGCATTGCTGCCCAACTCCATGCCCACCTTCTTCAGCCCGATCTTGCGCATGATCGTTTCACCGGTCGCGCGACTGCCGGTGAAGGAGATCATGCGCACGCGCGGATCGCTCACCAGAAGATCGCCCACTTCGCTGCCGCGGCCGGTAATCACCTGCAACATGCCGGCCGGCGCGCCGGCCTCTTGAATGGCCTCGGCCAGGCGCAGGGCGCTGAGCGGCGTCTCCGAATGAGGCTTGACGATGATGGTGTTGCCGGAGGCCAGGGCCGGGCCAATCTTGTGCGCCACCAGGTTCAGCGGGTCGTTGAAAGGCGCAATCGCGCCGATGACGCCGATCGGTTCACGGATGTAGAAGCCAAAACGATTTTCGCTGCCCTGACGTTGATCGAAGGGGATGGTTTCCCCGGTCAGGTGACGCGTCTCCTCCGCGCTGATGCGCAGGGTGTCCACGCAGCGTGACGCCTCCTTACGCGCCTCGCGAATCGTCTTGATGCCCTCGCGGGCAATGGTGTAGGCGAATTCTTCACGCCGCGCCGCGACCAGGTCCGCGGCCCGTGTCAGGATCGCGTGGCGCTCATGCACCGACAGACGCCGCGTCCGCTCGAAGCCGCAGACCGCCGCTGCGATGGCCGCGTTCATATCGGCTGCGTTGGCCTGCGGCACCGTATCAACCAGGCTGTCATCCTGCGGGTCACGCACTTCCATGCGCGCCGCCCGCTCGACCCACTCACCATTCAACAACATTTTCATGATCTATTTCCTCTGCGTCCTCACGCCAGCGGCTCGAAGCGGGCCTGGAAGAAGCGCAGATACTTCGGCTCGTAGACCATGCGCAGACCGTGGGTCTGGTCACGGTTGTCGTAGACAATCTTGAGCGACTCCGCGACCACGTCCATGTGCGCCTGCGTGTAGACGCGGCGCGGAATGGTCAAGCGGGTCAGTTCCAGCTTGGGGTAGTTGTGATCCCCGGTCTTGGCATTGCGCCCGGCGCTGACGACGCCGCGCTCCATCGAACGGATGCCCGAATCGAGATACATCTCGGCCGCCAGGGTCTGCGCGGGAAATTCGCTTTGCGGGATGTGCGGGTAGAAACGGCGTGCGTCCACGAAGATGGCATGGCCGCCCACCGGTTGCACAATCGGAATGCCCCAGTCGGTGAGCAGTTGGCCCAGGTAGCGCACCTGACCGATGCGGGCGCGGATATGATCGTCCTGCATAGACTCGGCCGTGCCGATCGCCATCGCTTCCATATCGCGGCCAGCCAGGCCGCCGTAGGTGTGCAGGCCCTCGAAAACCACGACCAGGTTGCGCAGTTCCTCGAACAGGTCCCAGTCGTTGACGGCCAGCCAGCCGCCAATGTTGACCAGGCTGTCCTTCTTCGCGCTCATCCACGCGCCATCGGTGTACGAGCAAAACTCCAGGACAATGGCCGCAATCGGCTTGTCGGCATAGCCCGGCTCGCGTTCCTGGATGAAGTAGGCGTTCTCGGCCATGCGCGTGGCGTCGAGATAGATTTTGACGCCATAGCGGTCGCACAAGGCGCGCAACTGGCGCGCATTCTCCATGCTGACCGGCTGCCCGCCCGCCATGTTGACCGTGCCGGCCAGGCTGACATAGGCGATGTTGGCGGCGCCCTTCTCCTGGATGAGCGTTTCCACCTTCGCCAGGTCCACATTGCCCTTGAACGGGTGCATGTCGGCGGGGTCATGGGCTTCGTCAATGATCACATCCACGAAGATGCCGCCCGCCATCTCTTGGTGCAGGCGCGTGGTGGTGAAGTACATGTTGCCCGGCACATACTGCCCCGGCTTGATGCTGGTCTGGCTCAACAGGTGTTCCGCGCCGCGCCCCTGGTGAGTGGGCACCATGTAGCGATAGCCGTAGTAGGTCTGAATCGCGTTTTCCAGGTGGTAGAAATTGCGGCTGCCGGCATAGGCTTCATCGCCCAGCATCATGCCGGCCCATTGACGATCGCTCATCGCGCTGGTGCCGCTGTCGGTCAGCAGGTCAATATAGACATCGTCCGAGCGCAGGAGAAAAGTGTTATAGCCGGCCTCGACCAGCGCCTTCTCCCGCTCGGCCCGGCTCACCATGCGCAATGGCTCCACCATCTTGATCTTCCAGGGCTCCGCCCAGGAGCGGCGGCCAAACTGCTGGCCCATCGTTTGTGGGGTTGATTGTGTCATCGTTGACGCCTCCCTTGTAAGTCGAACGCTGAATGCTGAATTCACCCAATCGGCAACGCCGTCGCCGACTTGATTTCACTGAACACCACGCTGGTGTGAATGCGGGCCACGCCGGGCAGCGGGGTCAGGTTGCCCACCACAAAGCGCTCCAGGTCCTGGCGGTTGCGAATGACCACCTTGAGGAGGTAATCGTACTCACCCGTCAGGTGATAACATTCGAGCACTTCCGGCATCTGGCGTACCGCCTGGCGGAAGCGCTCCACCTGCTCCAACTGATGCATCTGCAGGCTGATCTGGATGAAGCAGAGCAGATCGAAACCGAGCTTCTCACGATCCACAATGGCTACCGCCGCCTTGATGTAGCCCTGCTGTTGCAAGCGCCTGATACGCGCATGCGTGGCCGGCGGCGACAAATTGACGCGGCGGGCCAGTTCCACGTTGCTGATTCGCCCGTCGGTCTGCAACTCACGCAACACCTGTAAATCTATCTCATCCAGTCCCATGTCTTGCGAACTATTTAACACAATTGACCTCCAAAGTCAATAGATATTCGGAAGAAAAAGTTCATCAACGAAGAAGAAGCGAAACAGGATCGGGTTGACCTTATTTTATTCCATTTGCCGCCATCTGTAAAGCCCCTGGCTGAACAATCGAAATGACCGCCTGACGGTGTCCACCGCGCCAGGGCGCAACGGCCGCGCTGGCCCCAAACGGGCCGCTGCAACCCGCGCCAGAATCTCCGACCCGCGGTGTGCAACCGGTTCCGGGCGCCATTTTGTGCAATGTGCCAAGACAGAGCGCGGTCTTTGCGTGCAAAATAACGTGGTTTTGGCTCAGCCGCAGCATTACAATAGCCACACATCCACGACCAGCGCACGCAGACACAAACGCACGCAGAAGTTTCGGAGAACTGCATGAAAATCACCTTGAATCGTTTGATGACGCCCGTAGCTCTCTTGGCCATGGTGCTGCCGTTTGTGCAGGCCCTGGCCGAACCGGCGCAAAGCCTCAGTGTACCCTCCACGTTTGTGTGGATCGTTCTCATTTTGCTGGCCGCCAGGACCGCCAGCCTGGTCGAGCGCATCGGGCAGCCGGCCGTCCTGGGCGAGCTGTTGGTGGGCGTCCTTCTGGGCAATCTCGCGCTGGTGGGCCTGAATGGCTTGGAGCCGATCAAGACCAACGAGATCATCAAGTTCCTGGCCGAGTTGGGCGTCGTCATCTTGCTCTTCCAGGTGGGCCTGGAATCGAACGTGCAGCAGATGCGTCGCGTCGGCATGCGCGCTCTCTCGGTCGCGCTGGTCGGCGTCATGGCGCCCTTCCTGCTCGGCGCCTACCTGGTTGGCCCTCTCTTGCTGCCCGGTTTGCCATCGGTGGCCTATCTCTTCATTGGCGCCATCCTCACCGCCACCTCGGTCGGCATTACGGCGCGGGTTTTCCGCGACCTGGGCCAACTGCAGACGCCTGAGGCCCAGGTGGTGCTGGGGGCCGCGGTGATTGATGATGTCATCGGCCTGATCATCCTGGCCGTGGTGTCGGCCATCGTCAGCGCGGGCACGGTTGACCTGGGCGCCATCGTTGGCATCACCGGCAAGGCCATCGCCTTCCTGGTCGGCGCCATCGTCCTGGGCCAGGTTTTGGCCGCACGCCTGGGCCGCGTTTTTTCCAAAATCCACACCGGCCTGGGCATGAAGTTCACCCTGGCGATCGCCTTCGCCCTGCTCACCGCGCACTTCGCCGAAGCCATCGGCCTGGCGCCCATCGTCGGCGCCTTTGCCGCCGGCCTGGTGCTCGACCCCGTCCATTTCCAGCATTTCGAGGACCCCAAGATCATGGCCGATTTGCGTCAGGCCATGGTCGGCGCGCCGGCCGAGGTCAAGGCACGAGTGCAGACAGTCATCACCCATCACCTGGATCGCCACATCGAGGACCTGCTGGAGCCGCTGGGACATTTCCTGGTGCCGATCTTCTTTGTCCTGACCGGCATGAGCGTGCGCCTGGAAACTCTGCTCGATCCAGGCACGCTGATGATCGCGCTTGGCATCACGATCGTCGCCTTCGCGGGCAAGATGGTCTCCGGCCTGGTCGCCGGCCCCGTCAATCGGGTGATCGTCGGCCTGGGCATGATCCCGCGCGGCGAGGTCGGTTTGATCTTCGCCGCGTCCGGCCGCGCCCTGGGCGTTATTTCTGATCAGGTCTTCTCCATCATGGTGATCGTAGTCATCCTGAGCACCCTGCTCACACCTCCCCTGCTCACGCTGTTCCTCCGCCGCGCCACAGCCATTCCCCAACCCGAAACGTCCGCCGTACCAGCCTGACCCCACTTCCCCCTCGGCAGGCTGGCTGCTCCACGCATCGCCGGGCAAGCCGGCAACGGCCTCACCCACGAGCGATCCTTATCCGGTGGGCCTGCGCCCGGGTTGGATGATGGCCCGGCACACACGATTCGATTGACTCGGCGCTCGTTTGGGTCTATAATCTAGCTGGTATGGTTGTTATTGCGTCAGGATGGATGAAGACTATGAGAACGATTGACCGCGATTTACTGCAGGAAGTGACACGACGACTGGTTGAGCAATTTCAACCAGAGCAAGTCATTCTGTTTGGCTCACAAGCCTGGGGTAAGCCAACCGCAGACAGCGACATTGATCTGATGGTCGTTGTTGCGCACAGTGACCTCACGGACTATGAACGCTCGCTGCTTGGACATCGCTGTTTGAAGGGCCTTGACATTGCCAAGGACGTCGTCGTGAAAACTCGCGCGGAGTTCGATTTTTTCCGCGACGTACGCGCCTCGTTGGAATTCAAGATCACTCATCAAGGAGAAATTCTGTATGACCGACGCCAAATCTCAGCTCACGCGGAATTGGCTCATCAAAGCACAGCATGACCTGGCTTCTGCGCGTGTCCTGGCTGCAAGCAACCCGCCGCTGCTGGACACGGCCATTTATCACTGCCAGCAAGCATTGGTGGAGGCACGCAATGAGACCTCGGCATTATTTCTTGTTAGCCTGGCTTGCTGCCTGCGCGCTGCTCCTGCTGAGCGCCTGCCGCGGACCGACGCCCATCGCCGGCCGCGTGACTGAGATCACCGCCACGGGGGGCGCATCGAATACGCCGCGTTCAGCCACTTTTTCTGGTTCTGTTTGTCGTTATCCTCGTTTTAGTTGGCGGTCGCTTTGCGACCCGCCGGCCCGGCAAGCAGACTGTATCCGCTCCTCACCCTCCTGTCCGCTTTTTCTGCCCGGTTGACAAACAATACTGCAAAATCGGCCCCAGATTCGACCACGTCGCATGATAACCATGTCGTCAACAATGTTATCACCGACCTGATGCAACGCGCCCGAGATGGCGGCGGCGTTTATACACTTGGGCAGCAGCCTGGAATGATGATCGAAGGTAACGTCGTGCGCAGGATGCAGGGTGATTTCGGATGCTATTACGCTGATGAAGGTTCATCGTCCATCACGTTTCAGAATAATGTTTGTGACACCGCGCCAGGGTGGCTGGATATGTGGATAGATACCGTCCATGACAATCATGTTCTCAATTCATATACCAACGTTCAAGCAATGAGAAACAACGGCGTCAACATCCAGATCGAAAACACGGTCTATGTTGACGGGCAAGCATGGCCGCCCGCGGCGCAGGCGATCATAGATCATGCCGGGTTGGAATCAGCCTATGCCTATTTGCATGACTGGTTCAATCCATAGCAGCCGCCCGCAGCAAACACACTATCTGTCGAGTCAGTTTCGGTAGGATTTTCGGTAGGATTTTCAATAGGAGGATCTTTCATATGAGCCCAATCCGGATGTCGAAATTAGAGTATGCGATGCGCATCGTGCTCGATTTCAACAAAGCCTTCAATCGTCAGGATGTCGCAGGCATGATGCAGCTCATGAGCGACGATTGTGTCTTCGAAAATACGAACCCGGCCCCCGACGGCACAGTTTATGCGGGCAAAGAAGTCGTCACGCGCTTTTGGGAGGACTTCTTCCGCGAATCGCCTCGCGCCCACATCGAGATCGAGGAGATCTTCGGTCTTGGCGAGCGCTGCATCATGCGTTGGAAATACAGTTGGGTGGACACCGAAGGGCGAAAGGGGCACGTCCGGGGCGTTGATCTCTTCCGGGTGACAAACGGCCTCATCCGCGAGAAGCTATCCTACGTCAAAGGGTAGGCCCAATCCCGCTGCCCGGTGCAAATTTACCGAATCTGGCACGAATCTGGTACAATAATGCGCCCTGACTTTTCACGACAACCCATGTGACCTCGCGCGCGCTGTCGCGTGCCGCTTGCTTTTTCTTTCGCAGCCATCATTTTCTTACAGGAGCGACCATATGAGCGAATCGGATGTCGAAACCCCCGCGGTCACAACGAGCGAGTTCTATTATCCATCTGCTGCGGTGATCGAACGTGCCCGCCTGAAGGACTGGGATGCGCTGGCACGCTACGCCGCAGAGGATCTGCAAGGCTTCTGGGCCGACGAGGCGTCAGAACTGGATTGGTACCAGCCCTGGGACCAAGTCCTGGATGACAGTAACCCACCGTTCTTTCGCTGGTTTGTCGGCGCCAAGTGCAACATCGTTCACAACGCGCTCGACCGCCACCAGGCGACGGAACGCCGCAATAAGCTGGCCCTGATCTGGGTGGGTGAAAACGGCAGCGTGCGCACCTACTCCTACTTTGCCCTCAACCGTGAGGTCTGCCAGTTCGCCAACGTGCTCAAGGCCATGGGCGTGAAGAAGGGCGATCGCGTGACGATCTACATGCCGCGCATCCCCGAAATTACCATTGCCATGCTGGCCTGCGCAAAAATTGGCGCCATTCATTCGGTGGTGTACGGCGGTTTCAGCGTGGATGCCCTGCAAGGACGCATCGAGGACTCTGAATCGAAGGTCGCGATCACCGCGGACGGCGGCTGGATGAACGGGAAGGTCGTCGAACTCAAGAAGACGATGGATGAGGCGCTCAAGCGCTGCCCGACCATCGAAACGGTGCTGGTCGTGCAGCGCACCGGTCACCAGGTCAACATGGAAACCGGCCGTGATTATTGGTATCATGACCTGATGAAGCTACCGATCGCCGGCTCCAAATGCGCCACCGAAGTCATGGACGCGGATGATCCGCTCTACATGCTCTACACCTCCGGCACCACCGGCAAGCCGAAGGCCATCTTGCACGTGCATGGCGGTTACATGGTGGGCATCTATTCGACCCTCAAGTATGTCTTCGACCTGCGCGATGACGACCGCTGGTGGTGCGCGGCCGATCCGGGCTGGGTCACCGGTCATTCGTACATCGTCTACGCACCGCTCATCATGGGCGCGACCTCGTTCATGTACGAAGGCGCGCCGACCTATCCCTATCCCAACCGCTGGTGGTCTCTCATCGAAAAGTACGGGATCAATGTGCTCTACACCGCGCCGACCGCGATCCGCGGCCTGATGCGCTTTGGTGAGTCGTGGCCGCACCGGCACGACCTGTCATCGCTGCGCCTGCTCGGCAGCGTGGGCGAACCGATCAACCCGGAGGCCTGGCGCTGGTATCACCGGGTCATCGGCGCGGAGCGCTGCCCCATCATGGACACCTGGTGGCAGACGGAGACCGGCATGTTCATGATTACGCCGACACCGGTGATGCCGCTCAAGCCGGGCAGCGGCACACGGCCCTTTTTCGGACAAGAGGTCGAAATCCTGGACGAGGCCGGCAATCCGGTACGCGATGACGAAGAGGGCTACCTGGTGCTCACGAAACCGTGGCCGGCGATGATGCGCACCATCTACAAAGACCCAGACCGCTATGTGAGCCAGTACTGGTCGAAATATCCGGGCAAATACCTGGCCGGGGATTCGGCGCGCCGTGACAAGGATGGCTATTTCTGGATCATCGGCCGCGTGGACGATGTCATCAAGGTCTCCGGCTATCGCCTGGGCACGGCCGAGATCGAAAGCGCGCTGGTATCGCATCCGGCCGTGGCCGAAGCCGCGGCCATCGGCCTGGCGCATGAGATCAAAGGCCAGGCCATTCACGCCTTCTGCATCCTGCGCCAGGGCTTTCAACCCAGCCCTGGCCTGGCCGACGAACTGCGTGCTCATGTCGGCCAGCACTTAGGCCCCATCGCCAAACCCGAAGCCGTCAACTTCGTAGACAAGCTGCCCAAGACCCGTTCCGGCAAAATCATGCGCCGCGTCCTCAAAGCGCGTGCCCAGGGCCTGCCCGAAGGCGACATCAGCACATTGGAAGAGTAACCGGGACACGCCGGAGGCGATGACCTACGGTGTGACGGGGGTTGGCCGCGATGCGAATGTTGTCACGCCGGAGGCGATGACCTACGGTGTGACGGGGGTTGGCCGAGAGGCGCATGTTGTCACGCCGGAGGCGATGACCTACGCGACGAGACCGGCCAATAATGCCGTGGCCGCGGCGGCGCCATCGGCTCCCTGGTAACCGCCGCCGATCAAACCCTGACGGTCAATGACGACAAAGGCGGGCTGCTTGTTGACGGCTTTGATGCCAAAGGCTTTCAGCAGCTCGCCTTTCCAGTCTGGCAGGATGATGACGTACGCGGCCGGCTCCTCGCCCGCCGCGAGCCGGGCCACCGACTTCTGGTACGACTCCTTGAGCGCGTTCTCCGCCATGCCTTTCAGGATGATCGGTACTGCCGACAAATCCACGGCCGTGGCAATCGTCACCTGACTTGCGCTCGGATACTGCTCGCGGATGGCCTTGATGATGCCACGACCGTCGCGCTGCGTGTCCTGATTGACGAACACCAGCACTGCCACCTGGCCGGCCAGCGCTTCCGGGCTGATCTCACGCCCCGAACCCACCGCCTTCACCTTGAACTTCGGCGCCGGCTGCCCGGCCCGCACAAACTCTGTTCCCATTCTACCTTCTCCTTTTCGATTTTCGATTGCCGATCTCCGCCCTCACTCCAACGCCTCCGCCAGCACCTCCACCACATGGCGGGCGCGGCGGCCGCTGAAATGGGCGATCTGCTGGCGGCAGGAAACGCCGTCGGCCGCGATCTGCGCCTGGGGGGCCGCGGCGAGGGCCGGCAGCAGGCGATCCTCCGCGATCTTGCGGCTGATCGCGTAATGCTCCGTTTCATAGCCAAACGCGCCGGCCATGCCGCAGCAGCCGGCCTCGATTTCGCTGATCTGGCGTCCTGGCAACAGGCGCAGAGCGGCCAATGCCGGGCCGGTGCTTACCAGCGCCTTCTGATGGCAATGCCCGTGCAGCAGAATCTGTTCCTGGCCCGGTCTGAAGGTGAGATGCAGGCGGCCCGCGCGGCGCTCCTGATCCAGGAACTCCTCAATCGTGAAACTGGCCGCGGCGAGCGCCTGCGCCTGCTCATCTCCGGGCAAGAGCGCCAGATACTCGTCGCGGAAGCTCAGAATGCAGCTCGGCTCCAGTCCCAGAACCGGCATCCCCTGGGCCACGTAGGGCGCCAGCACGCCGACGTTGTGCTGCGCCAGGCGCTTTGCCTCCGCCAGCATCCCTTTGGAAAGCAGCGGGCGGCCGCAGCACTGCCGCCGCGGTGCAATCAACACCTGGTAGCCGGCCGCTTCCAGCAGCTTGACCGCGGCCTGACCCACCGCGGGGTAGTTGTATTCGATCCAGGTGTCATGAAAGAGCAGCACCGGCCCTTGCGCCGGCCCCGCGGGCAACCCTGGCCGGCGACGCTTGAACCAGGCGCTGAAGGTCTGGTGGCTGAACAGCGGCAACGTGCGGTTGGGATGGACGCCCAGCGCGTTGAGCGCCAGCCGGGCCGCAGACGTGCGCAGCATCCAATTTGCCAGCGGGGCAACCGGCGCGGCCAGGCTGCTGAGTCGGGCGATGTGACCAAAAATCCGACTGCGCAGCGGCACTCCCTGCGCCTCCTGCACCTGGGCCAGGTATTCACCCTTGAGCCGCGTCATGTCCACGCTGCTTGGACATTCGGTCTTGCACGCTTTGCAACCCAGGCAGAGGTCCATGACATCGTGCAATTCCGGGCCGGTCAGGGCCAGCGCAGAGGGGCGGCCGCTGAGCGCCGCGCGCAGGGCGTTGGCGCGGCCGCGCGTCGAGTCCTTTTCTTCACGGGTGGCCTGGAAGGAAGGGCACATCGTGCCGCTCTCTTTGCGACAGACGCCGGCGCCGTTGCACATCTCGATCGCGCCGGCAAAGCCGCCGTCCGCGCCGAAATCGTAGTGGGTGTGCAACTCAAGGGTGTGATAGGCCGGGCCGTAGCGCAGATCGGCCCGCGGGTCAGGCCCATGCACCTTCTTGCCCGGATTGAGGCTGTTGGCCGGATCGAAGATCGCCTTGAGCTCGCACATGGCCGCGTACAGCCGCGGGCCAAAGAGACGGGCATTGAGGTGCGAGTGCGCCACGCCATCGCCGTGCTCGCCGGTCATGACGCCGCCATGACGCAGGGCCAGTTCGCAGGCGCCCTCCGCCAGGTCCACCATCAACTCCACGCCCGCGGCGGTCTTCAGGTTGACCAAGGGGCGAACGTGCAGGCAGCCGGCGCTGGCGTGGGCGTAGAAGCTGCCGTGCGTGCCATGACGTTTGAGCAGGTCGAGCACGTCGGCCACGTAGCGAGGCAGGTTGGCGACCGGCACCGACACATCTTCGATGCACGGGATCGGCTTGGCGTCGCCACGGATGCTCATCAGGATGCCCAGGCCCACCTTGCGCACGCTCCAAACCGTGGCCTGGCTGGCCGGGTCGAGCAGGCGCAGGGGCGGACGCGGCCAGCCGGCCTGGCGTAGGGTCAACGCCAGGTGGTCGAGGTGTGCGTTTAGCTCAGCCTCGCTGGCGCCGGTAAACTCCACGGCCAGGAGCGCGGCCGGCGTGCCATCCACGAAGAACATCTTGCCGGCCGTGCCGGGCTGCTGGCGCGCCAGGCCAATCAGCATGTCATCCATCAACTCCACGGCTGAGGGCTGGCACGCCAGGATGGCATTGGTTGCCTCCATGGCCGCCAGCAGGTCGTCGAACTGGCAGATCGCCAGCGCAGTGCGGCTGGGGCGCGGCACCACCGCCAGCGTGGCGCTGGTCAGGACGGCCAGGGTGCCTTCAGAGCCGGCCAGCAGCGGGGCCAGGCCTTGCGGTCGCACCGAAAAGGTGGGATGGCGGCCAGGCGCGTCGGGCAGAAGGTAGGTCAGGCCATAGCCGCTGGAGCGGCGCCAGTGGGCGGGGAAGCGTTCCTGGATGTCTTGCCCGTAGGTATCCAGGAGACGGGTCACTCCGGCATAGATGCGGGCGGCGGGCGTGTCGCCTGTGGTCCGGCTGACCCAGGCTGGATCGGTTGGCGCCAGGGTGTCGAAGCGGGCGCAACTGCCATCGGCCAGGACCACGTCCGCGCCAAGCACCTGGTCGGCAAACATGCCGTAGAGGATGGAGTGCGCGCCGGTGGCGTTGTTGGCCAGGCTACCGCCCACTGTGGCGCGTTCGGCGCTGGCGGGGTCAGGGCCGAGCATCAGGCCAAACGGTCGCAGATAGGCGTTGAGGGTGTTGATGACAACCCCAGGCTGCACCCGCACCCAGCGCGCCTCCACGTCCACGGCTTCGATCTGGTTCAGGTGGGTCGAGCAATCAAGGATGACGGCGCGGCCGATGGCCTGGCCGGAGAGGGAGCTGCCCGCGCCGCGGGCCAGGACCGGCACACCGGCCTGCGCGCAGACGCTGACCGCGGCCGCGACATCCGCCGCGTCGCGCGGAATCACCACACCGAGCGGCTCGATCTGGTAGTTGCTGGCATCGGTGCTATAGAGCAGGCGGCTGGTCGCATCGAAACGCACCGCGCCTGACACGGCCTGGCGGAGGCTATCGGCCAAATCGGCCTGGGCTATGTGTGCAACCGAGAGGGTCATGGACATCTCCCCAACGATGGATTTGCAATGGATTCCTGATCTTATGCTGCAAGCGGGAATAGACTTCACTTTTCCGCCTAAGGGGTCAGGCGCAATTCGTGCCCGCTTGCAGCACATTTTAACATGAGAGTGAGGACTTTACCAGACGCCGGGCCTACGGTGCAATTGCCAAGCATGGGCACGTTTGCTATAATCAGCCCGTGCGCCCCTCCCGTAGAAGCAAGACAAAGGAGCAAGTTCAACCCATCATGGATGTTAAAACCATCGGTATCATTGGCTGTGGCCTCATGGGGTCAGGGATTGCAGAAGTGGCAGCCAAGAGTGGTTTTCAGGTATTGATTCGTGAGCAAAATGAGCAGTTGTTGAAGAAGGGCCTGGGACGAATTGAGTCCTCCCTGGGACGGGCGGTCGCCAAAGGCAAGCTGAGCGCAGAGGACAAGGCAGCCGCGCAGACCCGCCTGTCCGGCGCCGTTGGCCTGGATGACGCCCTGGCGACGTGCGATCTGATCGTCGAAGCGGTGACCGAAGACGCAGGGCTGAAACAGGGGATCTTCCGGGCGCTGGACGCGATCTGCCCGGCGAACACCATTCTGGCAAGCAACACCTCATCCATTTCTGTGATTGATCTGGCCGCCGTCACGCGCCGCCCCAACCAAGTGTTGGGGATGCACTTCTTCAACCCGGTGCCGGTGATGCCGCTGCTTGAGCTGGTGCGCACCGTGCAAACCGACGACGCCACCCTCGATACCGCGCGCGCCGTGGGCGAGCGCATGGGCAAGAAGATGATCGTGGCCAAGGACGCGCCGGGCTTCGTGGTCAACCGCCTGTTGATTCCCTACCTGCTGGATGGCATCCGCGTTTATGAGCAGGGCCTGGCCAGCCGTGAGGACATTGACAATGGCATGATGATGGGCGCCAATCACCCGATGGGGCCGTTGACCCTGACCGATTTTGTCGGTCTCGATACGACTCTGTTTGTGGCCGATGTGCTGTTTGCGGAACTGGGGGAGACGCGCTTCAAGGCGCCGACTCTGCTGCGCCGCCTGGTCAGCGCCGGGCACCTGGGCCGCAAGAGCGGTCGCGGTTTCTATCAGTATGGTTCATAGCGGAAATTCCGTGTGGCCTCCCGGTCGGTGAGTTGCCAACGGGTATTGCCGTCCACCCCGGTAACAAGGCAGGAATCAATGGCGTCATGACGATGGTCACGTGGACGCTCTATCCCGCATGGCACTGAGATCTGATACTTCAGGAGGACAAAATGCGACGACATGGAATGGTGGCCCTGGTGTTTTGCCTGGCGGTCGCCGCGTTGACCGCGGCCGGCATATCTGGCAGCGGACCCAATGCAGCGAGTATCGCCCTCGCACCGAATCCGTTAACGCTCAGTGTCAATGACACCGGCAGCGTCAATGTGCAGATCAGCAACGCGCAGAACCTGGGCGCGTTCGAGTTCATCATTGCGTTCGATCCGGCGGTGGTTCACGCGTCGGGGGTGACGCTTGGCCCGATGCTGACCGGCAGCGGCACCTACACGGCCTATTTGCTCGGCCCCCTGATTGACAACACAGCCGGTACGGTGCGCTTCGCCGCCTACACCTTGGGCACAGGCGCGGGGCCGAACGGCAGCGGCGTGCTGGCTACGATGCAGTTCCAGGGAATGAGCGCCGGCACCAGCGGGTTGACTTTCACCAAGGTGCGCATCACCGACCGCAGTGCGGTGATTGACGCTGGCGCCGCGGCCACCAATGGCTCCGTCGTCGTCGGCTCTGGCTCCGGCCCGCGCATGTGGCTGCCCACCCTGCGCAAGTAACCACGACCTGCTCGACAATCCCTGGTCTTAGAACGGCCCCGGAAAGGAATGCCGGGGCCGTTCTGGTTTGTGACTTTGAACGCACGACAAATTGCACAAGGAATCATGCTATGCGTATGAGCCAGTTGTTTGGCCAAACCTGGCGCGAAGCGCCGGCCGAGGCTGAGATTGCCAGCCACCAGCTCATGGTGCGCGCGGCGTTGATTCGTCCCCTGGCCGCGGGCATCTTTGCCTATCTACCCCTGGCGCGCCGCGCCCTGAACAAGATCGAAGCCATCATCCGCCAGGAGATAGACGCGATCGGCGGGCAGGAGATGACCATGCCGGTGGTGCAGCCGGCTGAGCTGTGGCAGCAAAGCGGGCGCTGGGACCGCATCGGCCCCGAACTGGCGCGCTTCAAGGACCGCGGCGGCCGCGACCTGGTGCTGGCCATGACGCACGAAGAGGTGGTGGCCGACCTGGTGCGGCGCGAGGTGCGCTCGTATCGCCAACTGCCGCGGCTGGTTTATCACCTGCAGACCAAGTTCCGCGATGAGCCGCGCGCACGCGGCGGCCTGATCCGCGTGCGTGAGTTTACCATGAAGGATTCCTACAGCCTGGACGCGGACGCAGATGGGCTGGATCGGCAGTATCAGGCGCACTACCACGCCTACTTCGAGATCTTCCGGCGCTGTGGCCTGCCGGTGGTCGCGGTGCAATCGGATGTGGGCATGATGGGCGGGCAGAGTGCGCACGAGTACATGTACCTGACCCCCATCGGCGAAGATACGCTGCTGTTGTGCGATGCCTGCGGCTACGCGGCCAATCGGCAGGTGGCAACTGTGCGCAAACCACAGCCGCAGCCAGAGCCGTTGCTTCCGCTGACGCAAGTTGCCACGCCGGATACCACCACGATTGCGGCCCTGGCAGATCTGTTACAGGTGCCCGCCAGCCGTACCGCCAAAGCCTACTTCACGGTGGCGACGCTCGACCGCGCGGGGCCGGGCGTCGAGCGTTTCGTTTTTGCCGTGGTGCGCGGGGACATGGACGTCAATGAGACCAAGCTGGCCAACGTGGTGGGAGCAACCAACCTGCGCCTGGCAACCGAGGCAGAGATTCTGGCTATCGGCGCTCAGCCCGGCTACGGCTCGCCCATCGGCGCCCGCCGTGACGCCTACACACTCGTGGTGGATGACCTGGTGGCGCAGTCGCCCAACCTGGTGGCCGGCGCCAACCGGGTGGGCTGGCACCTGTTGCACACCAATCATGGTCGTGATTACCAGGCTGATGTGGTGGCTGATATCGTGGCTGCGGCCGCTGGAGATGCCTGTGCCACGTGCGCGGCGACACTGCGCAGTGTGCGCGGCGTCGAGGTGGGCAACATCTTCAAGCTGGGCACGCACTTCAGCGAGGCGTTGGGCGCGATGTTTCTGGACGCGACTGGCCGCGAAAAACCGGTAGTCATGGGATCGTACGGAATCGGGGTGGGGCGCCTGCTGGCTTGCGTGGTGGAGGAGCATCACGACCGGGCGGGCATCGTTTGGCCGCTGGCTGTGGCGCCGTACCAGGTACACCTGGTGGTTTTGGGCCGCAAAGCGCCGGCCGCGGTGGCAGCGGCCGAACAACTCTATCGCGACCTGTGGGCTGCGGGCATCGAGGTGCTGATGGATGATCGCGACGAAAGTCCCGGCGTCAAATTCAACGACGCGGACTTGATTGGCTTGCCGCTGCGTATCACGGTGGGCGACCGCAGCTTGAAGGCAGGCGGGATCGAGTTGAAGCCGCGTCGCGGGGACGAGACACGCCTGGCGCCGCTGGCCGACATCATCGCAACCGTGCGCGCAGCACTGGCCGATCTGCAGGAAGGCTAACCGGTGGTCATGGCGCGGGTGGCGGCCATGGCGGCCATGAAGAGCGCCATGAGGCCGTAGATCAGGGCTTCGCTGCGGGTCGTCTTGCCGCCGGTGAAGGCGAAGGTGGCAGGGATGAGGATCATCATCAGGATGCCGTAGAGATAGTGGATCAAACGGGCCGGCCGGCCGCCGTTGACATACATCACCATCCCCAGGATGGCCTGGGCCAGAAAGAGCAGCTCGCCAATCGCCAGGATGCCCCAGAGATTACCGTCAATGTCCCGGCGTCGGAAGTAGATGGCCAGCGCCCAGATGCCGGCAATCGCCAGGAACAGCACGCCGGCGTTGCCGAGGTTGTGATGGATGACTTGTAGTGACATGGCTTGACCTTATCAGGTGCGCGCAACGATGACGACGCCCATAAAAATGACGGCAATGCCCACCCAGCGCAGCGCGGGCACATTTTCACCCAACACCAGGTAGGAGAGCAGCGGAATTAAGATATAGGAGAGAGCCAGCAGGGGATATGCGAAGCTCAGGTCGAGCCGCGACAAGACGACGAGCCAGAGCACGGCGCCCAGGCCATAGGCGGCCAGCCCGAACCAGATCGTAGGCACGCTTGCCACTGCCAACGCCGTTTGCAATGGCTGCTGTAGGGCGCTTGCACCCAGCCGTCCCACGGCGGTCATTCCGCTCTTGAGCAGGAGTTGACCGAGGGTGGCTGTACCCACAGCTCCGAGAACCAGAAGCAGCGAAAAGAGCATGGACTTCCCTTTCTTCACGATTCAATCCGCGCGAATTGATGAAATAACGACACGTCCTCAGTAATGATAACGGGCCTGAAGAAAATCTATGCGGTCGTGACTTACCAGGTATACAATACGATGTTCATCCGTCAGTCGCCGGGACCATGCACCAGGGGCAAAGTACTTCAAAGGCTCCGGTTTGCCCATACCGCTAAACGGATCGCGCATGACAGCTTCGACTAAATCGAATGTTCGTAAAGCGATCTTACGATCTGTCTCCACCCAGTAACGCAAATCGTCACGGAACTCTGGCTGAAATACGGCTACGCGCTGAAAATGCTCAGCCGCTGGCTTCTCTCGTCGCTGCCTCAAGGCTCACCTCACGGCGCAGATCTTCGATAGATTGTGGTTCAATATCGCGGTGCAGAGCGCGGTTTAGCGCAGCGAGTAAGCGTTCTGCATTCTTGGGTGAACGTAACAAGTAGGCCGTCTCCATCAAGCTGGTCAGCTCTGCGGCTGAAATCAAAGCCACATCTTCGACCCCACGCCGCTGGATAATAACGATGTCACGATTCGCGGTAACGCTGCTGCAGAGCTTGGCAAAGTTAGCGCGTGCTTGAGTATACGTAGTTTGGATTGTCATATAAGCCTCTCGTTATCGTTCTGTACTGCAATACTGTACAACGGTTCATTCTCTCTGTCAAATGCACCGCGCCACCTAAAGGCCAGGAGATGTCGGGTTGACATGCCCGATCTTGATCCCCGCGCCGCCTTCCCATTCCTACGTCGTCGCAGTCAACGCACGACGGCAGAAACCTTCGTGCAAGAGCGTGGTTGCCAGCAGGCGCTCCAGCTTGGGATCCTGAACGTTCAGCGCGGCGCGGTCAGCGATGAAAAGGGCCAGGCCGGCCGCCAGGTAGGCATGAGGATCACCGCTGGCGGCGGGCTGCGGGTCATAGCCCAGCCGCGCCAGGGATGCGATGCGCTGCCCCACCGCCTGCCAGCGCGGTGTGCTGCCGGCGCCATCGGACAGCCAGGCGCCATCGGCTGCACCCAGGCAGCCCAGGTGATGGTCGAGCAGGTGGGCGATCCAGAACCAGGCGTCGCCCAGGCCCCCCGCGGGGTTGGCAAGGTCGGCCAGGGCAATCTGCGCGACGTTGACCCGGCCAGGGGAATCATCGGACAGGCGACCGGGCGCATAGCCGCGCTGATCGCCGATCAGGATATGCCCGCTGGGTAGTTCGGCCCACCAGGCCAGCAGCGACGGCGGCAGGCGTCCCAATGCTTGGGCCAGGTGCTGCGCTGGTTCGAACGGGCTGCGAAAACTGGCGCGCACCGACGCGGGCGCCTGCGCCCAGGCTGTGGGCGCCAGGTGAATGTGTGCGTGCAGCAGTTGGCGAAGCGTTGGTGTCAGAGCCACGAGCGGCACCTATCAGCGCATTGCATGTCAGCGCAGGCGCAGCGTTTGCCCGATGCGCAGGATAGAGGCGGAGTTCAACCCGTTGAGCCGCGCCAGAGTTTGCCAGGAAGAGCCGAAGCGGGCGGCGATGGCTGACAACGAGTCGCCGGCGCGTACACGATAGACGGTCGGCGCCGGCGCGGGCGGCGCGGCGCTGGCCTGCGCCGGCGCGGTCAGGCGCAGCACCTGGCCGATGCGCAGGATAGATTTCGCGTTCAGCCCGTTCCATTGCGCCAGCGTCTGCCAGGTCAACCCAAAGCGGCCGGCAATGGAAGCCAGCGCGTCGCCTGCCTGCACGGTGTATGTTGTGGGAGGCTGTGGCGCAACCTGCGGCGCTGCATCTGCGGGCTGCACGGCCGCGGGTGGTTCAAGCGGCGGCGGTGCGGCTTGCTCCGGTGCGGGCGCGTCCGCGGGCGGTGTGACGGCGGGCGGCGCGGCGTCAGGGATGTCGAGCACCTGGCCTGCCTGCAGCCTGGTGGGATCCTTGATGTCGTTGAGTTGGGCAATGCGCAACCAGGGAATGCCCAGGCGGCGGCCGATGGCTTCCAGGGTGTCGCCCGGCTCCACAATGTAGGTGGAGCCAGTGACGAGCGCCTCACCGCCGGCAGAATCCACGGCCGGCGCCGGCTCGCCTGCGTCTGCAATCAACACGGCATCCGCCGCGGTGCCGCCATCGGCGCTGGCGGCGAAGAGCATGACCCACACCTGGCCCCAGCCGTTGGGGGGGACGGCCATGCCCACACCGATTTCCCTGTAATGGCGGTGCATGAGGTTCTCATAATGCGGGGGATCTGCCAGCCACCAGGCAAAGCCCTTTTCCAGGGCGCGGCTGTAGACCCAATTCTCGCTGACGAGCGACGCATTGTAGCCGGCGCGGCGCACGCGTTCGGGCGCACGGCTGCCATCCGAACCCACATGGCCCAGGTGGCCGCTGGCGATGATGTCATTGACATGAGCCTGCGCGACCTGGCTCAGCAGTGGATTGAGCCAGTAGGGGTTGAGACCGCGCTGACTGCGCGCACGATTGGTGAGGCGAACCATCTGTTCGATCAAGGGAGAAGGTGCGGGTGAAACAGGGGCTTCCTGTGCGGCTGCTGGCAAGGGAACCAATCCGATGCCGATGAGAAGGCACCAGATGCCCAGGAACAGATGGCCCACCGACGGACGATGGGTGGTTGAGAACATGGGCGCATTATAGCGAGGGCGTGCGAAATGGTCAAACTGCCCGCGCGTGCTCGTCCATAGTACCGATGACCCATTTTTTCGCATCTGTAAGGTAATCGTAAGCCCCGGGGCTTGTGTCAGGCGCCAGAACGCGCTATGCTGTACTGCAAGCGGAAATAGACTTCACACTTCCACAAAAGGAAACAGGCGCAATTCGTGTCCGCTTGCAGTATATATTTAATCCCGCATAGTGTGTGCCACGTGAGCAGTTGAGGTCAACGCACACATCTGTAACAGAGTCAGTTATGCCGCCTCGATAACCTCCCGTCGTTCAACAAATTTAACATCTCAAGAAGGAGTATCGCATCATGATGATGGGTTGGGAGATCACAGTCTCCGCTACCAGGCTTGTGGCTTCGCTCATTATAGCCCTGGTCACCGGCATTGCACTCTCTGCGTTTCTGGCCGCCATCGGTCATGCGCATGGTTACAATCCGGAGGCCATATTCAATCTGGCCGGCCTGAGCATCACCGGCTATATGATCGCCTGGTTTTGGCAACGCCATCGCGCGTTAGCGCGCTGAACCGACAAGTATACTGCAAATCGTTCCAAAAGCCTGGGCTAAAGGCGTCGCAACCCTTGCTGCCCAGGCTTTTTTGTGCCCGCGGCCGACCCCACATCCACAGGCCGTTTGCGCGTGACGAATGAGCCTGAGTGGGGTTACACCAGGTGACAATTTCTGTCTGGCGCTCCCACACCGCTGGGACAGCGCCGAGGTATCTTCTCAAGTATCATCACAAATCCGGAGGAAAGACAACCGATGAGTGACCAATCATTCAAAGGCAAGTGGGCGCTCATTTTGGGCGCTTCCAGTGGCATGGGCGCAGCCGTCTCGCGCGAGCTGGCGAAGGCGGGCATGAACATTTTCGGCGTACACCTGGACATGAAGACGACCCTGCCCCTGGTCAAGACCCTGATCGAAGACATCGAAGGCTATGGTAGCCAGGCGATGTTTTTCAATGTCAACGCGGCAGACGAGACCAAGCGCGGGCGTGTGCTGGACAAGGTGCAGGAGACGCTGGCCGCCGCGGGCGCCGAGAGCACCGTGCATGTCATGATGCACTCGCTGGCGTTCGGCACCCTGCTGCCCTTCGTGCATGAAGACCCGGCGCAGCGCATCAGCAAGGCGCAGATGGACATGACGCTGGATGTGATGGCGCACAGCCTGGTCTACTGGACGCAGGATTTGATGGATCGCCATCTGCTAGGGCGCGGCAGTCGCATCTTTGCCATGACCAGCGAAGGGTCGCATCGCGTGGTGACGAATTACGGCGCGGTGTCCGCGGCCAAGGCCGCGCTGGAATCGCACACGCGCGTGCTGGCGCAGGAGTTGGGCAAGCAAGGCATCCTGGTCAACTGCATTCAGGCTGGCGTCACCGACACGCCGGCGCTGCGCAAGATTCCCGGCAACGAAAAGATCGTCGAAGGCGCGCTGCGCCGCAACCCGGTGGGTCGCC
The DNA here is from genome assembly GCF_016704685.1 of Candidatus Amarolinea dominans. NCBI lineage: Bacteria > Bacillati > Chloroflexota > Caldilineae > Caldilineales > Candidatus Amarolineaceae > Candidatus Amarolinea > Candidatus Amarolinea dominans. The sequence continues at coordinate 94,620 of NZ_JADIZS010000010.1, read as the reverse complement.
TGACCACCACGCAGGACGTGGCGATCACCATCCGCCAGTTGTCACACCCGGACATTCGGTGGGTCAGTGGCTCGATTATCTTCGTGGATGGCGGCGAAGACGCCTGCGCAGGTTAAACCCGAACGCTTGATCGCATCAACCCGCTGGTCCCTCCGGCGGGTTACACGTGATGACACGCGAGGACATGTGACAAAATGACCACAGGTGAAATCCTGGCCCTGTACGACGCAGAGATGCGCCGCGACCCCTTCGACCCGTTTGGCCGCGTGGAAAAGCTGCCGGATCTGACGCGGGTGATGATGGAACCGCCCGGCCGTCACGGCGGCTGGATTCTTTACACGCGGCTCAGCCCTGAAACGGCTGACGAGGCCATTGCGACGCAGATCGCAGACATGAGCAGGCACATGGAGACAGCCGGCCGGGGTCTCGAGGACAGAGACGGAAATACCCAGGGAGGTATCGAGAGAGGCATAGAAAGCAGCTTCGAGAGCAGCTTCGAGAGCAGCTTCGAGAGCAGCTTCGAGAGCAGCTTCGAGAGCAGCTTCGAATGGAAGGTGTTCGATCACGATACGCCGGCCGATCTCAAGCAGCGGCTCATCGCCCACGGCTTCGAGCCGGACGAGCCAGAGGCGCTGATGGCGCTCGATCTGGAGGAGGCGCCGGCGCGGCTCCTCCAGCCCGTGAGCGCCGACATCCTGCGTATCACTGACCCGGCGCAGTTGAGCCTGGTCGCCGCGGTGCAGGCGCAGGTGTGGGAAAAGCCGACGCCAGGGTTGGAGGATGAGTTGGCGCAGACGCTGCGCACCCATCCCGACCTGATGAGCATCTTTCAGGCCTATGCAGACGACAAACCGGTGGCCAATGCCCGCATCTGTTACCATCCCGGCCGCCGGTTTGCCGATCTGTGGGGCGGCTCCACGCTGCCGGCCTATCGCGGCCGCGGCATCTACACCGCGCTGGTGGCCGTGCGGGCACAAGAGGCCCGCACCCGCGGTGTGCGTTTTCTCACCGTGGATGCCAGTCCGATGAGCCGCCCTATCCTGCAAAAACTGGGCTTCCGCCACCTGGTCTACACGACGCCGTTTGTGTGGACAAAGCGCTGACGCCCGCCCTCATGGTAATACGGCCCATTCCGGCTTACCCTCGCGTGCAATCACCTGTACAGATGCGCTCATCGGACTATCCCTCCGCGTGGGGCTATCTTCAGGACCAAGATCACCAATACCTCGTGTTATTTACGCGCCCGAATTTTGATGCTCGCCATGACGCGGTCAAGGGAGACGCCGTGCAGGTGGCCGTTGGCCTGCGCCTGCAGCGCGGCGATGTCGCTGGCGCTCAGCACCTCGGTGATGGGCAGATAGTCCCGCGCCGCCACCTCGACCTCCCGAAAACCGGCCTGACGGATCGCCTCCACATAATCGCTCTCCAGCCAGGCGCCGGCCACGCAGCCGGCCCAGGAGTCCAGGTCGCCGCGCAGCGCTTCAGGGATCGGCACCTCGAAGACCATGTCTGACACAGCCAGCTCGCCGCCCGGTTTGAGCACACGCAGGGCTTCCCGAAAGACTTGGGGTTTGTCCGGCGACAGGTTGATGACGCAGTTGGAGATGATGACATCCACCGAGTCGTCCTCCACCGGCATCTCTTCGATCTCACCCCAGCGAAACTCCACGTTTGTCAGGCCCAGTTTTTTGGCGTTGCGCCGCGCCAGCCGGATCATATCGGTGGTCATGTCCAGGCCGATGACGCGGCCGGTCGGGCCAACCTGGCGCGCGGCCAGGAAACAGTCAATGCCGCCGCCGCTGCCCAGGTCGAGCACGGTCTGGCCGGCGCGCAGGCCGGCGATGGCGGTTGGGTTGCCGCATCCCAACGAAATGGCCGTCACCGAATCCGGTAGATCGGAAAGTTGGTCAGACGAGTAGAGGGCGCCGGCCACGCTGGAGGTCGGCTCACCCGCGACGTTGACCAGCTCCAGGCTGCTCAGGTCCAGCGTCACTGAGCTGGCAGGGCCGCAGCAGCCGCCGGCCGCGGCGGCGGTGGTTGGCTCACAGCAGCTCACGGGCGCGGGCCGGGCTTCGAGGTCGGCCGAGTTGACCTGGCGCGCGAGGGCGCCGTAACGATCCTGCACGCGACCGCGCACGCGGTCGGCATCGAGCGGGGCGGTAGGGGTGTTCATCGTTGACATACTTCAGACTCCTTGCGATTGATGTGATTCGTTCGCCATTCACCGGCGGTTGATCGGCTGGCGATCCTCAACTTGCATAGACGAACATCTATGGATAAGATCAAAAAAACAGCCTGGCTCAGGCAGGAGGCTGATGGGGCTGCAGCGACCAGATTTCCTGTTCGGGCGCGAACCTCTGCAGGAACACCCCGCAGCAAATCGCCACCGCGTCCTGGTTCAGGCTGTAATAGACCTGACGACCCTCGCGGCGCATCGTGACCAGCCCGGTTTCACGCAGCAGGTTCAAATGATGGGAAACCGTGGGTTGGCTGACCTCATTGCCGTCGTGCGCCAGCCGCTCCACCACGTCCGTGACGCACAGCTCACTACAGCACAGAATCTGCATGATCTGCTGGCGGGTTTCATCCGCTATCGTTTTCGCGAACGCGAGTAAGTCGGTCATGGTTTGCATATCGCATAGATGTTCATCTATGGGTTAGTATACCAGGTCAGAGGGAGGCTGTCAAAAATCCAACAGCTCGATCTCACATCATACATCAATTCGTGTCATGCGGTTCTTGCGCCAAAAGTTACAAACTTATTCAGCGATCTCAAACGCCAGATCGCTGCGCTGCTGCCATCTCCACATGCTGCACGATGGGAAGCTTTATCATTTGCAGCACCAATCGCAAAGCCTCGTTGACTGCTTCATCCGTTGGAAACGCCTCGACTACATCAGGCGCAAGCAGGACTACGTTCTTGCCAGTGCGCCGCCCAGGCGCGAACCTTCCCTTTGGGACGATTGTCATTCTACTCAGATCGTACTCACCACGCAATTCATAGTCACTGGGGTCATTCTGCTTCTGCATAGAATAATTCCTCTTTCGAGCGCGGCAACGATGTGATCGGTTGATTCTCGTAGGGCGAGGTAGTTGCCCCAATCCTGGTCGCGTTGGTACATGCGATAGTCCTTTCACAATGTACATCTGGCGAGCTGACGATGAGCGCCTGATGCGACTATTGCTCAAGCCAAGACGGCCGCCGATTCTTCCATCCACGCGGGCTTGAGGTCGTAGTAGAGAACATCCGGATCAATATCCGCGCCATTATCCCAGGCGATGGCGCCGCCCGCGATCTTCATGGCTCGGAACCGAGCAGGGTTGCTCCGCAGCGGCTCGAAGATGGGGCCGTGCAGGTAGATCGCAAGATCAATTTCTCGGCGCGTGCCATTGTCGAAAGTGACCAGCACCTTGAACTCTTGTAGGGGTTCGATGGCGCAAACACGCACGCGGGGGCCAAATTTCCCCATGTCTTGCCTCCTCAATCCAACGGCTCAATCTCTGTCAATGGCACCTGTTCTCGCGCTCTATCCCAGTTCGTCCGGAGCTCAGGGCGGTGATCCAATGCCCACTCCACAACCATGCTATGAGCGCGCCTCGGTAGATGACCGCGCAGAATGTCCAGTGTCTCGATGGTATAGACTGCCTCGAACTCGCCATACTCGGCATGAAAGTGAGGCGGCGAATGGTCGTTGAAGTACATGTAAATGACGACGCCGAAGAAAGCTGAAATGCTGGGCATCGGTTCAGTCTCCTGCTCACAATTATATATCAATCCGTGTAATGGCGACAACTCTCAAGCATTCGCTCAAATCGGCGGCGCATTTCCTCGCTGGAGATCCAGCCCTCGACGCGGGCGCCAGCCCACAAACGCTCGATCAAGTCATTAAACCAGGTGACAAGCACCTGATGTGCTTAATGCTCAGAACCTGCTCACCTATGCATTTGGCGTGCATTTAACCAGCGCTTGAGTGACTGGGGGCTTTCACCACTTTGTCGTCCCGCCAATAACCCTTCCACGCCGATATGCTCATCCAGATCAGGCCATTCGATCGCATAGCCGTCTCCCAAGAGTTGCCAATTCTGCCGCTCCATGTCAGAAGCATTGAACAAACGAGGGTACCAGGATAGGGGCACATGCATTCGACGACCATCGGCCAGATCCACGGTCAGGTCATCATCTGTCACAGCAACTTCCACGGCGACAGGGTCGATCTCAAGCACCAAAGTACTCATGCCACGCCTCCAAGAGATATTGCTCATGCCTTACCACGAGACGCGCGATGCGGTTCAGTTCGTGCCCGGGAAAATCGCGATTCTTGGCAAGCACAACTGGGTCAAGCCAGAACTTGGCGATTCGCCGCTCGCGTTTCACGTGTATGTGAGGCGGCTCGCCCTTATCGGAACTAAAGAAAATGAAGCTATAGGGACCATCTTCAAGTACAGTGGGCATAGTATTTTCGTCTCACATGTCCTCGTTATTGTCAATGTTCTTGATTGCCTGCAACAGCCGCCTGCGGTTCGGCTCCGACCGCAGCAGATAGTCAGTCTCGTCTACTTCAGTGACCGTGATCTCCACTTCCCTGTCCCTAAAGAGCGTTTGTAGAGCTTGGATGAACTGCTCATTCAATTCATTGACATTCAGACGATAGACAGTGACCACGTTACCAGACTCCCTTCTACACCACCCATTCACTTAGAATGGTGCTGGCATACACATCTACGTCATTGTACATGAAAGCAACATGACCGCCAAACACGCCTCCGCGGTCTCGGTCACGACGCACGTTCATGCCTGTCATCCGGCCGTCATCGAAATGCCGAACATGAAGAAGCGCAGCACCTCGAAGTAGTCGTCCGCCTCGAATTGCACGACGTGGGGCCGGGCAAGTCGGGCGCCGGGGAAGAAGCTGGCCTGCCGCGCGTTCGTGTGCAGTCTGAAATACACTTCGCTTGTGAAGTGTGGCGGCATGGTCACGCGACAGCGGCTGACATCGCCGCGCAGCGCCGTTTCGACGCTGCTGCGGATGCGTTCAACAGCCAGGCCGGGATGAATGCTGCTGGTGGCGTCCCCCACCCCTTCCATGACCGCAACGGTGGACAGGGCCGGCAGGAAATCCTGGGCATCCCGGCAAATGCCGGCGTCGCCGGAGAGAAAAACCACCGGCACGGCCAACCAGCCCGCGGTGTAGGCATTGATCAGGAACTCGGACGCGTCGCGGTCGTTGATCTTGACGTAGACGACGCGGTCGGTCAGAGTATGCGCCAGCGGCGAGGCGTCGGAACCGGAGCGTGAGTGGTAGCCAATCATGAGCGCCGCCTGAAAGGTCTCATCCAGGCCGGCCATCATCGAATAGGGGTCGAGCGTCCAGCTCCGAATCAGCCGGACCGCACGCGGCAGTTTCGATGCAATCAGGTTGCGCCCGGTCCAATGCGCATCTTTGACCACGATCTCCGTCGCGCCCGCGCTGAGCGCACCTTCGCACGCCGCGGCAACTTCGGCTGTCATTTGCTCGCGATACTCCGTATAATCGGCATGCGCCTTGTCCGTCTCGTTCCAGTTGGTAGCTCCCGTCACGCCTTCGATATCGGCGGAAATGAACACCTTCACAGCACACCTCCTGTTGAATCTCTTTTTACCTATGGCGCCGGCAAAAATCGGCTCAGCGACAAAGGCACTATACACTTCCGTCTGTAGTTTGTCAACCCGCTCCCCACGCAACCCCCGCGCAACCCCCACGTAATGACTGGCGGCAATCTCGGATTTACTGCTTGTCCTGCTGCAAGCGCTGTGTTATAATTCAAGACAATTGCTCTTGCTACGCTTGGGCGGATTTCTAGCGGTGTTACGGCGCAACGAGATACCCGGAAACCAACTTTAGTTAGGCCCCCTGTCCGAGTGGTAGAATCAATCAGGGCGCCGAAAAACAACCTGGTAAGTCATACAGGTGGAGTCCACGTGTCAGATCCAGCACAACAGCTCAAGAATCTCAATCCGAATGAACGCGAGGTCCTGGCCCTGCTCGTCACTGCGGACAGGATCAAACAGAGCGTCAACCGCCAGTCCGCCGTGCGGCTTGTCGGTCTCGATGCCACGGTCGCGCGCGGCGTCCTGGACCGGCTGGTAGCGATGGGCATCCTGAACGCATCGCAGGGAAAGGCCATTAACAGCCACTATACGATTGCGCCGCTCTACCAGGCTGCGGCACAGGCGCTGGTCGAGCATGTCACCCTCACACCGGTCAGAGGGGCCAACGTCCGAAAACCCGCCACGCCATCGTTCGATGAATGGCTGGCCGATTTGCACCATCTGCAGCATGACCCTCGCCCCTGGTCTCCCTCCGCCGCTATTTCAAGCCGGCTGGAAGCGGCGGACGTCGCCCTCCATGAAGCCGGTTTGCTGGCGCCGTTCTGGATGGGATTGTTGGTCTCGAAAAATGGACGGGCCTATCCCAGCCCTGAATTGCACCATTTCCTGGCTCTCCCTCCCGACAGCCAGGTGGCCCAAATTCTCTGGACTCTCCAGCGCGCTGACCCCGCACTCGCGGAACTCCTGCTCCGGATCTGCCGCCTGGGGCAACCGCAGCAATGGTATTACCTGGCAGACATCAGGCACCTGCGGCGCTCCACCATCTCGCAACTGTCCGAATGGGCATCCGACCACACGGATCTCCTCAGGAGTCATTTGGCCTGGCCGCTCAGCGTTGGATTGATCTCACTGGCTCTGTCGAGCGACGGCGGGCACGTGTTCCAGATGAGCCAACTGCTGGGCGATTGGAGCAAAGCCGGCGCCCATGCACAGCCGCCCGCCGCCCATCGCGACGCAAATCGCTTCCTGACGCTGCTGCTGCACGACACCGGGCGGCTGCAAGCGCTGGAGCGCACCTGGCTGGGATCAGTTTCAGCCAAGGGAACCGTCCCCGAGCGGGTCACCAGCCTGCTGACCGCCATGACCACGGCGTCACATATCAAGGCCCAGATCCATCAGCAGCCTCCCGGTACCCAACAGATCTTGCGGCGTATGCTGGCGACCAGGAATTACACCCTTCAGGGAGCCGGATCAGGCGAACTGACCCACCTGAAGTCCCTGCAAACTACCGGCCTGGTATTCGCCCTGCCGGCCGGCGCAGAGTGGGGTCTACCGGTGGAACTTGCTGCACCGCTCCTGGCCTACTTCGAAGGCAGGGATCAGTCTGATCAGCAGAGCACCTGGCTGGGCGAGGCGCCCTGGATGCGCAACGATGGCCTGTCTGTGCATAGCGACCTGCTGGCCTTCTGGCTGAGCCTGACGGATCTCGAATACGATGTGTCCACCCCCACCAACCGCACCTTCGACTCCTATGGCCGACCCACTTCCACTCCCTGGTTGCTGCGCCGCAATGATCAGGAAACTTACTACTACGAATCTCGCTACAGCTGGTTGGCAGGACTAGCGAACCATCATGATTGGGTGCTATCTTCATCCAGCCCCGCTGCACTCAAGAACAAGGCGGTCTTTACCTTTCTTCGCATGCCCTGGAAGCAGCGTCATTACGAACTGCTGCGAACAGCCCACACGGTCGCGACTCAGAATCAGTGCAGCCTGCGCGGCCTGGCCAATGCCCTACTCAGCCGCCCGGATGGCGCCTGGACGCGTCTCAGTTGGCTCTACGAGTTCATGTTGGACAACCCCGCCCTGGCCGGTTACGGCAGCTCCTGGAACAGGCCGACCCCGGAAGGAGTCACGAACAACGTCAACACCCGGTTGATCAACCCGCTGCTCTGGCTCGGGCTGCTCGAACTGGCAGCCCAAGAGAGCGGACTTGTCGCTGTCCGCCTGACCCCCTTGGGGCGTGAACTGTTGCCCATGCCATTCGAGAAGAGCGCGGCCAACCCTGGGGGCACAAGCCCCGTCTCCCCGCAGGTAAAACTGCGCCAACCAGGCATTCTCAGCATCGAAAATCATCCCGCCGTGGTAGAATTGATCTATCGCGCCGCACGCACCGGCAACATCCTGGCAGTCGGCCACACCTGGGAAATCGAGCTAACGGGTAAGCACCTGCAGCAGGTTTCAGCCAAAAACCTGGCCGAATTGCAGAGGCTCCTCCAACCCTACCGAATCGAAGTGAAAGGCCAGGCATGATACGGGTGTTCGTTCCGATCGAAGAGCTGCGCTGGCCGGATGACCCTCCCAGGCGCAAAGGATCAGTCGCTTGAGCACAAAACCACAACAAGACGCCATCAAAGCCCATCTGCAGAGCAAGGTCGTTGCGGAAATGCGCGACATGGCCCGCAAACGCGGGGTCAAACTGCCCACTGGGCCACGAGATGCCATCGTCGAGATCATGGCGGCCAACCTCAGCGATCCTGCGGCCAACCACGCCGTCATCAATAGCCTCACTCCCGAACTTCGCCAAACGCTCGACCTGCTGGCCTGGAATGGCTTTATGAGATTCCCAGATCTGACAGCGCTGGTGCAGCCGTGGAAGATCGAACGCACGTCCGAAGAAGTGGCGGCCGATCTGCACCAACTGGGTGGCTACGGCCTGGCCTTCATGCCGTCTGGGACCGGCTACATCATTTCGCCTGCGGTCGTCAATCTGACGCCGGTCGCCTTGCCGGCGCCCGTTCAGCCCAAGACACCTCCTTCTTTCTCTTCCCCTGACGCCGTTGCACCTCACACCCTTGACGCCCTGGTCATCGCCCTGGCCAGCTACGTGATGACGCACCCCGTCCGCCTGACGGTTTCCTCACGGTGGGATCAGCCTTTGCCACAGTCGGGCGCAGCGATCGCGGCCGTTCGCACCAGGCTCGATCTGCCGGGCGACCTGCTCAGCGCCTTTCCCGACGTGCCTCCCGTCACCTGGGAACTGGCCCTGGCCCTGCTACTGCACACCCAGATCATGACCACGACGACTACTTCGTCCGTCAATCGCCAAAGCCTTCTGGAATTGGCCGGCCAGGCGCCTGCTGTCCGCCTCAACCGCCTTTTTGCAGCCTGGCAAGCGCTCGGTTCCTGGGGTGAATGGCGTCTGCTGGGACAGCAGAAACGGATCGAGATGGTCGTGCAGCCGAGTTTCGTGCAGAACCGGCAGATAGCAACGCCAGCCGGACTGGACAACACCTGCCTGGCGGACCGCGCCACCCTGCTGCGCCTGCTCGAACGCCTGACTCCTGGTCAGTGGTATCTCAGCCGGGACCTGACGCACGCCATGTCCCAACTGAGTCCCAACTTTCCCAAGTTCTCCCAAGACCCAGCGTGGGGACTGGCCCTGGCGGGTCACACCACCGCCCTGAAGCGTGACAGCGACGCCTGGCAGATTGGCCTCGGCGCATTCATCGAACAATGGCTGCATGGCCCCCTGACCTGGTTGGGTGGGCTGGCCTGGCGCGGCGATTTCTTCAGCCTGACCCCGCTGGGCGCCTGGCTGCTCGATCTCGAAACCGCTCCGCCCTCTCTCGCGGCGCCGCACACCGGCCTGCAGGTCATGGACGATGGCAAACTCAAGATCGCTGTTGCCAGCACCGACCAGGAAGCGTGGGGCACCGTGTTCCACAGCGCGGCCCTGGCGCTGGATCAGCCGCAGCCGGCGGCGGATGGCAGCCTCCTGTTCAGGGTGCAGCCCGACTTGCTGGCAATCAGCCTGGACCAGGGCGCCGACCCCGCCGCCATCCTGGCCGGCCTGGAGCGCGGCCTCGGCGGTTCATCTGCGGCGCAGCGCCTGCTGCAGACCGTTCAACATTGGCTCGGCGCCTATGGCCGCATTCGCATCTTCGAAAACATCGCGCGGCTCGACCTGGCAGATGATTTCGCCCTGCAGGAAATCCAGGCCGGCGCGCTGCCCGCACCGCTGCGCCCACTCACCCGCACCCTGGCCGTCATCCCCGATCAGGCCTTCGACGCCGTGCGCGATGCCCTGATCGCACGCGGCCACACGCCAACCGTCATCAGCGATCTGCCCAAAGAGGAACACGCCTCGCCCGCCGGGACGCACAAAGGGACGGCGCCATGAACCCCACCTTGCTCGACCTTCTGTCACTCGTCAACGACCAGGTGCTGGACGCCATCCGCTTGGCGCGCCTGGCGCCGCAGCAGTCGCTGCCGGCGCTGGCGCAGCAGCTTGCTGAGCCAGAGGCGATCCAGGCCGCGTACCGAGCCTTGCCCGTGACCGAAAAAACGATCATGGATCGGCTCCTGCTGCGCGGAACCGACCAGGCGGTGCCTCTGCAGATCGAACTGGTGAGCGCAGGGTTGATCGAATCGGATGGTTCGCCGAAGGTGCCCAATCATTTCCGCTACATACCGCATCTGGCGCGATCTACCTCGCAGCGCTTCAGCGATGTCACCGCACGCCTGTTGACGGCCGGCCTGGTTTTCACCGGTGAACCTTCGTTCTTCAGTCCGCAGCCGCTCGATTTTGGCCCAGGAGAAACACTGTGCGTGCCCGCTGAGGTTCTGAGCGTCCTGCCGCAGCCTGAATCGAAGTTCCAGGTGTTGGACGACAGCGCGGCCAGCACACGGCGGATCGGTCGCGGGAACCTGGCCCATCTGCGTTTTTTTGCCTTGTGGGAGCATCTTTCGCGCCAACCGCTCCGCCTGACGATCCAGGGCGAGTTTCATCGCGTGGACTTGCGCAAAGCCAGCCGCGCGCTGAACATCGGCGGCCAGACTCTGAACGATCGGGAAGCCCAGGAGATCACCGAGTTCTATGCGACACTGGCCACCGGTCTGGGCATTCTGGAGACAAGGGACGGGTTGCTCGTCAGTTGTCCGGAGCCGAGTTTCCTCGGCCTGCCGCAGGCCGATTTCTTGTTCCTGGCCCTGGAAGCTTTCCATCAGCGCGGGCGACTGGCTGAAGCAACTGAGCTGGCCAATGATGTGGGGCAGGCAAAAAGGACAGCAGCGGCGCAGCGCGCCCTGTTGAAATTCTTGCAGGTCGTTCCAGCCGGCGTCTGGATCAGTTTCGATTCGTTCTCACAGCAGGTCAGCCTTTGGGCGCCGGAACTGCTGCGCCCGCGCGCGGCGCAGGCCTTACCGCCTGTACAAAAATGGAGCGATTACGAACGGCCCTTCATCACGGAGTCCGTGCAAGGGCCGTTCCATTGGCTGGGCGCATGCGACATTGCCCTGGACGCTGTGGGGCAGGCGATTGCGTTTCGCGTTTCAGCCGACGGCCTGGCGACTCTCCTGGGCGTCGCGCCGCAGGAGACATCTACACCCGGGCTGATCGTGGTGCAGCCAACTTTTCAGGTCGTTGCCTTGCCGCGGCTGGATTTTCGGTCACTCATTCAGCTCAGCACCTTTGCCGACTTGACGCGGTTGGCCGAAGCGCCAGAGTTCAAGTTGACCAAGTCCAGCCTGTACCGAGCCGCGCAGGCCGGCCTGACGCTGGAGCAGATCGTTGATTTGTTGCAGCAATGGAGCCACAGCCCGCTGCCCGGCAACGTGCAGCGAGATGGAAGAATGGGTCGGCCGGCACGCGTGTCACGCTGCGCCACTCCGCGCCCCTGCTGCAAACCGAAAGTGAGGCGCTGCTCGATCAGCTCCTGACCGATCCGGCGCTTGCCCCCTTCTTCGGGCAAAGGCTGGCGCCCACCATCGTGGAGCTGGCCCTGGACCAGGCGCACGGCCCGGGGGTGCTCTGGCGCGAGCTGCTGGCACGCGGGGAATTGGCGATGCAGATGCCGCCGGCTGCGCCTGTGGGCGCCTGGCGAGTGACAGCCGAAGGAGAGCTGCAGTCTGCGGCCGCTCTGCCAGACCCTCTCTGGCTGCCGCTGCTGCAGCGGGTAGCAACGCCGGGCGCCGCAGCCGGTGAGCAGCCGACCAGGGTTTGGACCATCACCGCGGAGAAAGTGAAGGCGGTGGTGGACAAGAATGCCACGGCCGAACCCTTCCTGGCGCTGTTGCGGCAGTTGGCGCCAGGTCCGCTGCCGGCCGAGCTGGTTCAGCGCATCGAACGCTGGGCGTCCGCCGGAGAAGGCCCAGGTAGGCCATGTCACCTTGCTGCGGGTGGGTACGGCTGAGGCGGCGATACAACTGCTGGCCGACCGCAGTCTGCGCGGCGCTCAAGCCGCTGCCCGGCGCGGACAGCACCTGGCTCGTGGTCAAGGAAGATACGCTCTCCCGCGTGCGCGCCCGCCTGGCGGAATGGGAAGTGATCGTCAGCGAAGGGGTGTGGGATTAGGCTCGGATCAGAACTCGTCTTCGTCGAGCGCCGCGACCAGCGGCTGGGCGACCAGTTCACGCCAGGCGGCGAGAATCGTTTCATCGGCCATGTTCGCCAGGAGCCGATCGGTCACCGGACCGGGATCGCACTTGAGTGCAGGAAATGCCAGCAGGAGCATGGCGATGTCGCGCCAATCGGTTCCGGCCTTCGGGCTGCTGCGGCGCTGCGCGTAAGCCGTGACTTTGCTGGCAAGCAGCTCGACGGGCGCGATGACCTGGACTCCGGCAAGTCGTTCGATCGCGGGCAAGGCTTTCACCGCGCGTATATCAACCAGGTGACGGTTACCGGTTTTCTGCACCTGGTAGAGCCGGAAGCCGCGACCGCCAGGCAACCTCACGAACGCACGGCGATGTGAAAGCGTCGCGCCAGGTAAGCTCGCAGTTCTTCGGCCAGTTCGGTTGGGTGCGTCGCCATGAGGTCAATGTCCTGGGTCATGCGCGGCTCATGCACATAGGCGTTGACTGCTTGCGCACCGAACACAGCGACATCATTGCGGTCACGCAGAAAATCGAGCACCGCCGCATGAATCGTCGCCAGCGGCAGCGGTTCGGCCGTGACGTATTCGCGCAACAGCAAAGCACCCGCGTTCAGCACAGGCTCGTAGGTGATAGCGGGGGCGGCAAGATCGGCTTTCATGGTGACGCAAACCCCTTCGATGGCTCTCTTCCGGCAGCAACACAACCAGAACGCGGTCATTCTACTACGAGTCTACGTCCATCGCAACACGGCCAGGAGAACCTTCAGTAGTTCCAAATGTAGCACACATTCAACCACAAAGAGCACAGAGAACACAAAGAAACGGCAGATCAGACGCAAATCGGCAACTTCTCTGCGTTCTTTGTGATCTCTGTGGTTAAAAACCAGGCTACATTTGGAACTACTGGGAGAACCCTCTCCCTGCTTGGTCACGACAGCTCCTGGAATTCACCAACCCTGGAAAAAATCGCGGCCGGCTCCTGCCGTCATAAATCACAGCGGCAGCGCCAACAACCCCTTTTGGTACAGAGTTCCGACCAGGCTGAGCGCCGGCTGGCCGAAGTCCTGCGCCAGCGTGCGTAGGGTCGTCTTGCCGTTGAATGCAGCGAGCAGCGGCTGCGCGTCGGGGCGCAGCGACACCACGGCGTTGCCGGCCAGGAGCACAAAACCAAATTGCTCCACACGCAGCCGGTAGCGCGGTTCGGGTTTCATGTCCGGATGCAGTTTCAGGGGGGCCGGCAGGCGCGGCGCCGCGTGCAGCGGAATGGCATCCCCGATCAGCGGGTCTTTTTCCAGCCCCAGCTCCATCGCTACGGCCCTGCAGCCTCCGTGGCAGGCGCTGAAGACACCGCACTCATGGCATTGAGCGGGTACGCCCTCGCGGAAGGCTTGCATTTCGTGCGAATGCCAGGCTGCCTCTAGTGACTGCTTCAACAGATTGCCGGCCAACAGATACGAGTGATTGCACGGCCGCAGATTGCCCCAGGGATCAACCGTGGCGTAGGCCACACCGGCCAGGCAGCCGCTCGATGAGTTGGGCGTCAGGCACTGCGGCACGCAAATGCCAAACTGCGCTGGCCGCCCGGCGGCTTTCAGGCGATCAATCAGGTTGACGGCTCGGATCAGCTCCTGCTTCGATAGATCGCTGCTGGGCAGAGGCGCTCCCAGATAGCGATTGAAGGTGACATGGCGCGCGCCCAGCGCCAGCGCCAGATCCATGATGGCGGCCAGCGCATGTTGATTGGCCTGGGTCAAAACGGTGCTGGTGGTGACCGGGATGCCGCGAGCGACCGTCAATCGGATATTCTCCACAGTTTCTGCGAACGAGCCGGCCACACCGCTGAACTGCTCATGCTCAGCAGCCGTGTGGCCGTGCAGCGAGATCACGAGGCCGGTCAACTGCGGCGCCGCGGCCAGGAAATCAAGCAGAATCTCCGGCTGCCGCCAACGACCGTTTGTGAAAAGCGAAAACTCGATGCCCCTATCGGCGACGGCGCGCACGATCGCCGCGAAATCTGGATGCAGCGTGGCTTCCCCGCCGGTCAGCTTGATACGGCTGGCGTGCGGCGCGATCTGGTCGAGCACCGTGGCCCACTGCGCCGCGTTCAAGGGCCGGTGGCGGAGCTGACCCCGGCGGGTCTGTTTATCGTCAATGAAGACGTTATAACACCCCGGGCAGCGGTTGTTGCAGGCCGGGGTCAATTCCAACGAATAGAGCACCGGCGCCGACAGCGTGTGAATCACGGGATTGCCTCGGCGGCGCCTGGGGCGACGATGAGATCCGAGTCGCTGCCGCAGGCGCCGCAATTCGAATCGAACGCCGGTTGAGACAGATCGGGCCGCGGCGCCGCCGTCTCATCTAACTCAACCGGCAGCAATGGCGCCCCTGCGCCGGAATCGAACAGCTCGATAGTCAGTCTCATGGCGAGGAGAGCAGAAGGCGTCTCCCATTCAGACGTATTGCTCATTGCACAGCTTCCTCCTCGCTCAGGCCGGCTATATCTTCGATGACAAGTAGGAGACGCTTGGGAACGACGTTGTAGGTCTGGCCCACCTGGCGGACGACGTCACGCAGGTGATCGAGCCGCTCACCCTTCAGCGGGCGGATACGGCGATAAACGGCCGCCAGAGTCTCACGCAGGCGCGGGGCAACGTCTGAGAATTTCTCGAAATAGGCAACCGAGATGACGAATTCAGTCATCATTTGCTCAAGCAAAAGATCCTTGCCCGCGCCCGTTAGCGTCTCGTCCAGGCCCTTGGACGTCCAAATGGCCCGCTGCAGGTGCAGCTTGCCCAGGGCCAGCCAGTATTCATCAATTGGATCATCTATCTTGCCAAAACCGCCCGGCTGCAGCCGATACTCCGGTGGTATCGCTTGTTCGATACGCGCCAGCCATTCTCGTGCCGTGGGTAAGTCACCGCTATCGGCGTAGGTCTGGGCCAGGTCGTCGTAGGTGTCGAGCGCCTGGCGGGCAAGCTGGAATTGAT
This sequence comes from Candidatus Amarolinea dominans, assembly GCF_016704685.1. Classification (NCBI taxonomy): domain Bacteria; kingdom Bacillati; phylum Chloroflexota; class Caldilineae; order Caldilineales; family Candidatus Amarolineaceae; genus Candidatus Amarolinea; species Candidatus Amarolinea dominans. Next base: position 79,450 of record NZ_JADIZS010000010.1, on the reverse strand, counting down.
CGGCTATATTGGCGGCTTGAAGTTGCACCGCAATGGCCTGGCGCGCTTTGCCCTTGCATCTTCTGCCGATTGGCCGATCGTCTCAGAGCGAAAGCCCAGTCAATGTAGGTGTCCGCCAGCTCATTCAGTGCTTGCCAACAGCGCAACGGTTCCTTTACCTGATCCTCTTGCGGGTTGTCGGTAACGAAGATGGTGAGCGCTTCTTCCAGGGCTGTCACAGCCTTGGAAAACAACGCATTGGCGCTCTCGATGTTGTACGACCCACGCTTGGCGCGATCGCCTTGCATACGATAGGCCTGACCGAGGGTGAGCGTGGCCAGGCCGAGGGCACGGCGGCTATTGAGTTCGTTGGCAATCCTCTTGGCTTCTTCCGCAGGGTGAATAGCTTCAAGTGGTCTCCCCAACAGCACGTGGATAGCGGCTTGGGTGGTGAGACTCATGGCGAGGGGGAAGCGCAGACGTAGCTCACGGCGCAGACTGAGGGCATCTTCGATCAAGGAGTCCGCGTTGTATTGGCGTCCCATGACCGCGTACAGATAGGCTTCGTTGTTGGTTGTGTCGGCCAGTTCATCTTTCAGTTCGGCTTCACGCAGGTAGCGTACGGCATGGCGGTAATCAGTCAAGGCCCTGCTGTAGCGCCCACTCACCCAACATGCATAGGCTCGATTGTTGTAGGCTCGCCCCAGGATACGTTGACGCCACCACTGTTGATACTCATCTACCGGGACGGCCGGCGTCAGCAAATCTATGGCCAAATTCAGCCCTTGTCGGCCAGACGCCTCATTGCCACTGTAGATCAGGGCCTCTGCATAGTAGGTCAACAGGTGCGCCCAGAAGTAAACATCATCGGTGTCGAAGATGAGCTTGGCCTTCACAACGAGCGCAGGTTCCAGCACAGGTGCTGGCAGCATTGGGGCAAACATGTCACGGACCGCGGATGGTGCAAATTGCAAAATAGTCTCCGCAATCTGCACCGCTTTTTGATTGTCGCCGCGAATAATGTGGCGTTTGACCCAACGGATGGCACTATCACGATCCACCGTTGTCTGGCTCAGTCCAAAGTAAGCCGCGCGACGGACCGCGTCTGGCTGTTGGAAGAAGCGCAGGAACTCGTCACGCAGGCGCATGTCGAAGCCGCGCTGGTCGGCTTTGATCGCCTCTTCATCCCAGCGCAAAGCAGACTTCAAGCCGCGCCGAGGTCTGGCACGCAATTCATAGTGCAACACATCAATCTTGATGTCTTGCTGTGTCTCGTCGTCGCTGTTCTGATTGAGCATCGCGTGATAGTAGCCGGCGATTTTTTCTCACCACCTGATGCGATCTGGGAGCGCCATGCATCCCATTGTTGGATCATCAAGCACGTCATACATCTCGTCATGCAGGTAAATGCGTGGCCAGTCTGGACGCGACTTGACGAAGGTGAAACGCTTCATGCCATCCAGGCGCTGCTGACACTCGTCCAACGACCAACCCGGCTCAAGGTAGTGCAACAACTTGGCGTCGAGTCCCTGACGCGTGAGTGCCAGGTATGGCAAGGTGTCTACCACCGGGTAGCCAGTCTCCAATTCTTGGATGCGAGCGATCACGCGTTGCGCGATTTCGTGCCAACGTTCATCGGGACTGCGGTGGTCAGATAATCTACGTGAGAATAGATCTTCAAAATCTCCGCCGCTGTACACAGCCAGGTCAATCAGGAGGGCAAGCCGAATGGGGCGCCCGCCAGTGTACGCGTACAACCAGGCTGGTTCGACCTCAATCGTATGGCGCATGCGTTTCTGACGAATAGCCATCGCGATAATTTCTTGAAAGTAGTATGCGGTTTCTGCTTCGTCAAAACCGGCCAGTTCATAAGCGGCATAGCACCAATCAGATTTATCGGCAAACGCTGCGCGCAGGTCGGCGTCCAGTTTCATACTCTTGGGGCGACCGGCAAAAATGATAACTGTGTTGTTTAATTGTGGCAGGGTTTCGAGTAGCCACGTCTTTACCGTGATCGCTTCCTCTTGTACCTGGCAGATGGTTTGGATGAGATCGTTTTCATACTGAATCAGCTCAACTGTATCAAAGGTGAGCACGACGCGTGTCTTGCCAGCAAGCGTATTGAAAGCCCCGATAAACGCGGCCGCGAGTTGAGTGCGCAGCATTTCGCGTTGGTGCGCATCCATGTGTTCACGATGTTGGTGCTCGAAGTTGGATCGCATGTCCCAGTAGTGAGCGAAGTACTCCCGATCTGGATCAATGGCCTCACAGATTGCCTTCTCGATACCACTGTTGCTATGCATGCCCGATAGGTAAAGATCAATTATGCCGCTCCAGCCTACAAGGCGTGTGGAGAAACTAACTTGCTTTATCCTATCACCTATCTCCTCGAGTAGTCGAGTTTTTCCGATGCCTCCAGGGCCGTAGAAATAAAAAGCATACGATCTTAGCCAGTCCTTTACGGCCCGCTGGATTCGATCCGTTTCAGTTGTTCGGCCAATGAGGTGCGGTGTACGTAAAGCATAATGCCTGGTAGGAATCACACTCATCGTTTGCCTCCTTACACTTGACACTGATTCTCCCTTGGGTGACATACAGCTACGTGACCTGCGATCTTACCGACGCGATCCATTGCTCCAACTTGAAGAACAACGAGCCAAGTAGCTGCTGCAATTCTTTGTCAGATTTTAGAAACTTGTGCAAGCGTCCAATACTCAGGCGATCGTAGCGTGCGGGTCTCAGGAAAGGAGAAAGTTTGGTTTCAAGTTCATTCCACAATATCTCGTCGTCATCTGATTGAGACCGACCAACAGAAATAACGTGAAATGTTGCCTCGATGACATCAGTGGGGTCGAGTTCGGGGCTTTCCTGTAGCCGTTTCAAATAGAAATCCTCAGCCAGTTGATCTCGCAGGCGGTGACTGTAGGGTTTTTCCTGACTCAGCCAGATACTTATCACACTACGAACCGTGGGATCCACACAGTAGTGCGATGTCACGCTCCAATTCACAAGCCCGGTTGCAAGTAGACTATCAACGACCCGAATGAAATACGAAAGTGGCTTGGATTCTAGGCTTGCCCCCTCGTCATGTCTTGCAAGGAAGGATCTAAGATGTTCGATGTCAAAACGGCGTAGCGCAGAAGCCAATGTTATGTATTCTCGAATATCCTGCGCAAACGGGTCAAGCCAAGACGTGACCACGTCACCTAATAATGAGGCCATCGGTGTTGACCCCGCGCCGTTCATTGATGAGGTTAAACGTCGAATAGCACCTGGGTGACCGTGGGAATATGAAAAAAACTCTCTTGAAACTCGCTCAACATCAACGTTCGGAACACACCGACCGATAAAATCAGTCACTTCCATGCTGTCAAACGGCGCTAGTTTCCACACGTCAAACATGGATCTTTGAAGGTCATGCATCTCCATCCTTTGTTGGCGACTCACAAGAATCATCATTGTGTTCTTTTGATCCGCAAGAGGTAACCATATTTCGTCGACAAACCAGGCATACCAATTGGGACGCTCTTGTTCAAGAACGTCAATTGAATCGAACACGCAGATCGGCACAAAACGCTCAGTTGGTATTTGGAGAAGCGCCATGATGTCTTGAGGTCTTGTTGACGACGGAGTCTTGATATCTTCATCTGAGATTCGGCTTCGGATCGAGCCATCAATTTCTGCTGTCCGGGATAGCATTTCGTATATTTTCTTAATGAGAAGACTCAGGAGTTCAGCCCGTGAGGTTATTCGTTCCGTTGTTAAAATGTCAAAGTCAAAGACCAGAGAGCACGTCCCTCGGCGAGTCTTGGTGGGCAACAGGCAGCCATATTGTTGTGTAAAACGTCTAACCAACCAGGAGTTTGATATTGATTCGGATTCCTCTTTTCTATTTCAATCAATAGGCGCCCGAATTTTATCTGACGATCGCAGTACTCGATCATAAGAGTAATTTTTCTCTTTCTTTCCATGCCACTGGTGAAGTTATCAAACACGGGCTTAAAGCAAGCCTGGCATATCTCGTCTATGTCACCATCTGTTAGCGCTTCGTTAACCAGGTTTCGAATCCTTGCGGTAGTCCAATGCAGCTTGCGTGGAGCATCTTGGTTTGAAGTCATCGTTGTGCTATTCCTGCATCAAGAATATGTTGAATAGATAATGGCATTGTATTCAACCCCCAGCGTGGTGGACGACGGGTTGTAGGGCCGGCAATCGCGCGCGACCATGATGCGATGCGCACTTTTGCCGCAGCCACGTGGCGCGTAAACGATCAGGGTCTGGGCTCGCGGATCTCATCATAATAGGGCGTGGAAATAAAATAGGTGTGGAGGTACGGTTCGCGCTTCGCTTCGTGTTCGGCCACACGGACATCGAACGGGTTCGCGCGAAACTCATGCAGGACCAGCCAATCGCGTAGGGCCTGCTTTTCGGCAACGGTGAGGATCGGTTTGGAACTGGAACTGGTTGATTTACTCATGGCCGGGGGCCTCCTGCTACTCCCGACACCACATGGGCACGCGTATCCAGGCGCAAATCAACTGACACTGTTCTCATTCTACCACGAGTCCCCGTCCGTCGCAATACAGCCCTGCCAGGTATCGCGATGGCAGTGGGCGGGGCCGTCAATAGTTGGTAGCGGGCGCAGGCGAGTGGCACAATTTGCTCTCTACGCCTTCCATGTGGTGCAATCGGTGATTAGGGGACCACGCGGGCTTACCGATGGGTGGTTGCAGGCGTCGAGTCCCTGCACCCTGGGCATTGAGACTCAATTTTGTATGCGAAAAGGCGCCGGTTGTTTATTCAACCGGCGCCTTGTTTACATCTTACGTTTCCGCTTTCAGCCTGCTGAGCCTTTGCCCTGGCTGCGCCCGACCAACGGTCGAACGATGGCCTGATTCAGCACGCGATACGCCGGCGCAAGGCCATACCTACCACGGTCAGCAGCACGAGGGCCAGGGCCAGCGGCAACCATAGATTGCTCGTTCCCGGCGTGCCGCTGTCCAGGCTGCTCAACTCCACACCGGTCGGCGGAGTCGTCGGTGTGGCCGTTGAGTGGCGGTGGGCGGCACGATTGTGGCCGTGGGAGTGGCCGTGGGCGGCACGGATGTGGCCGTGGGTGTCGCGGTCGGCGCCACACTCGTTGCTGTTGGCGTGGGCGTGGGGCCGGCGGGCTGGCATGACTGCACCGTTACGTCGTCAACATACCAGCCCTCGTAGCTCACCGAGCTGTCGGTGCCCAGGCGCATGCGGAAGCTCGCGGTCTGGCCCGCATAGCTGGTGACATCCACAATCGAGTTCAGGTAGGGCTGCGCGGGGTTGCTGCACCAGGCCTGCAGACCGGCCAACGGGTTGCCAAAGCTGCCGGAGACCGCCCCGTTGTAGGGGTCGGTCAGCAGTGAGGCGTTCGGCACCTGGGTCCATGTCGCACCGCCGTTGGTAGACACTTCCACAATGGCGCCATCGTAGCAGGCCGTGGCGCCGCTTGACTCGATGTGCTGATAGTTCCAGAACTTGAGCGTGACCGGGTTCTGGCCGCTGGGTAGGACCACGGCAGGCGAGACCAGGCGCTGATCGCTGACGGTCGCCGAATCGTTCGCCTTCCAGGAGGTTGTGCCGCTGTGCGGCCGCGGTGGAGAGCGCCCAGGTGTCGCCGGTGCCGCTGTGCGTCCAACCGCCGGCGCCCGCCTCGAAGTCGTTGGTGTACAGGATGTTGGCCGTCGTGCCGGGGCCACAGTCGCCAGGCGCAGCCTGGGTGGTGAAGCTGAAGACGGCAGAGTAGGCGCCGGCGCCGCAGGCGTTGTTCGCCTTCACCCGCCAGTAGTAGGTGGTGCTGGTGTTGAGCGAGGCGCCATTCCAGGTTGTGCCAGTCAGGCCGGTGGCCGAAGCGACAACAGTGACGAAGCCGGCGTCGGTCGCGACCTGGATGTCATAGGTGCCGGCGCCGCTGGCCGCGTTCCAGGTAAACGTCGGCGCCGCGGGCACGTTGAGTGCGCCGTTAGCCGGCGCGGTCAGGACCGGCACGCCTGGCGCGGCCGCTTGCACGGTCAGGTCAACGGCGGTCTGGTGGACGTTCGGGCCGGCCGCTGTGCCAACGACGTTGAAGTTGTAGCTGCCCGCCGCCGCACCGCTGATCGTCAGCGTGCTGGCGCCGGGCGGGGTGACCGGGTTGGTGCTAAAGCCGGCCGCGCCGGGGTTGCCGGAGGCGCTCAGGGTCACGGGGCTGTTGTAGCCGCTGACGCTGCCAATGTTCACGTTGTACGCGGCATTGGCGCCCACGCAGATCTCCTGGCTGGCGGGCGTCACGGCCAGGGTGAAGTCGGGCGTGCCGCAGGCATCGAACTTGAACGCGCCGATGCGGGTGCTCCACTGGGTGGCGGCGTTCCATTGCCCCGTGAACCAGAAGGTGCAGTCGTCCACCGGGTCAACGCTCATGGCCGCGTAATCGCCGTAGCGGTTGCTGCCGTTGATGCTCGTGCCGTTGACCAGGGTGTACTCACCCTGCGGCAGCGTGCCCAGCGGGTCTGAGGCCAGGCGTCCGGCATAGCGCAGCGAGGGATAGACCGTCTGGCTGGAGACGTTGTAGCCCACGGCGATGTTGCCCGCGCCGTCCATGGCGATGCCGCCCATCCAACGGTTGTCCGTGGTGGTGGGCGCATAGGTGCCTTCCTGATAGAGACTCCACGCACCCGCGCCGACCTTGCGCATCTCGAACCAGCGCACGCCGCCGATGTTGTTGCCATTGATGTCGGTGACGAAGTTGCCCACCAACGTCTCATGGTCGCCGAAGTTGCGATAGGCCAGGCGGTTCATGATGACTTCACGGATCGGGTCCAATGAGGAGGAACTGCCCTGCGCCACGCCCGGCATGCCCATGCAGTAGAACGAGGTCAGGCCACATAGGCTTGAGTCGAACTCGGCTGTCACAATGTCGGCCAGCTTGGTGAAGGTCGAGCTGGCGGGCGTGGCCCAGTCCACGTGGAAGGCGTAGATCTCCAGGATGTCGCTGCTGGGAAAGCCGCTGGGGCCATGCACTTCGGTGTCGAGGTGGCGCATGATGTAGTCCGGCGCGCCCGATGGCGGCGTGGTCATACCGTCCAGGTCGGCCGGGGTCAGGGCCTGGAAGCCGAAACCGGATAGATTGGCCGCGGTGAAGCGCTGGAACGTGGCTGGCAGGCCGGCCAGCATCTTGGCGCGATCCAGCGCGAAGGCCGACGGGCTGCTTTCATTGGCGGTTCCGTAGTAGGCATCGGGCCACACGCCGTACTTGGGGTAGTCCGGGAAGCTGGGCATGCTGAACGAATACGAGTAGTACGCGCCCAACGGATCGGCCGTCTGCGAGATGAGGACGCACAACGCGTTGCCAGAACCGAATTCGCTCAAGAACCAACGGTTGGCCAGTTGGTCATACAGAACAACCGGATCGCCGTTGCCGGTGGCGCAGCCGCCCAGGGATGTGAGAGCAAAGGCCTGGATCAAGGCGCCGGTCGCTTTGTTGTAGACGGCCACATCGGTGGCATTGATCATTTGGATGTAGTGGTTGGCGCCGACATCGCCCACGGTGTCGGGCGGATTGACGAAGGTGTAGCCCTGGCCGTTGAAGTTGAAGATCGGCGTGCCGAAGGCGTCGGGCTGGGCCGCCGGAGCCGCTTCTTGCACGGCCAGCAGCGGGTCGGGGCCGCCCTTCACATCGAAGGTGGGATCGAGATTGGCATTGAAATTCATGCGCGGGTTGATCTCACGATCCAAGGTGGGTTCATGGACGGGCGGCGGTGCATCGCGGCCGGCCGACGTCAGGACTGGCGTGACGGGATCGCTGGCGGTGAACTCGCCGACCGGCGTCTCCTGTTGGACAGCGCCGGTCAGATTGACCGCGCTGCGCTGTCCGGCCAGAGTCTTGGTGCTCGTCATGTCAGCGGGCAGCACAAAGGCCAGGCCGAACACCATCAAAATTGTGATGGCGCCGAAAAACTTACGTGCGTACTTCATGCGTCATTCCTCCTACTCACGGCATTGATTTTTGGCTGCCTCATGGGGCCGCCTTTTGGAACAGGGGTTGAGTTAACTCGGAAGCCGCCGCGGCGGCCTCCGCCACCGATGCTTGTCCATAGAAGGCGCGTTCGATCTCTTTGCTGACCGTGTCTTCGATCGCGGGCCAATTGGACATGACCGGAACGGTACGTAGGGTTGGCACGGCATCAAGCCAGACCTGGCTGTGAGCCGGTTTTTGGGTAGGATCAAGGAAACTGGCCGATTCGGCGACCATGCGCAGTGAAGGCACCGTGCGACCGCTGCGGGCTACAATTTCCTGACCTGTGACGGAGTTAGCGTATTCGATGAATTTCCAGGCGGCCTCCTTGTCTTTGCTCTTGCCGGCCATGCAATAGCCGTCGCTGTGCAGGATGCTGGCCGATTGCGACCCTCGGGGTAGCGGCGCCACGTCCCAATCGAAATTTTTGATGGTGCGCATGGTGGGCACCGCGCGCCGGCTGTTGAAATACATGCCCAACGCGCCGCTGAGGAAACGGCTCTCACTCTCCTGCGCGGCCTCGGCGGCCGCGTCCGGAACCACCTTCTCCCTGACCTGCAGATCCACGAACCACTGGAACGCCAAGCGCGCGGCCGGGCTGTCCAGGCTAAGGCGCGTCGGGTTGGCGGGATCGTCAACCAACTCGCCGCCGGCCTGCCAGATGAAGGGCGCCAGGCGATAGAGGATAGGATCAATGCCAACGCCGTACTGGTCGGTGACGCTGTCGCCGTTCTTGTCCACGGTCAGCGCCCGGGCGGCCGCCACGAAGTCAGCCCAGGTCCAATCGTTGGTTGGATAGGGCACGCCGGCCGCGTCGAACAGCGCCTTGTTGTAGTAGATCACCAGGCTGGAGACGTTTTGCGGAACGCACCACAGCTCACCCTGGTAGCGGAACGCACCGAGCGCCGGCGGATAGAAATCGCCCGCTTTCAGCACCTGGCTCCTGGCCAGGCGCGGCCCCACGGCCTCCAGCGCGGCTCTATCGGCGAACGCCGCGATGCGGCGATTGTTGAGCAACATGACGTCCGCGGGTGCGCCCGCGGCGAAATCCGCGGCCAGCCGCCGCAGATAGTCGGCATCATCCGGCATGTAGCGCAATTCCACGGTGTAATCCGGGTTGGCGGACTGGAAAGAGTCTACGAGCGTTTGGTAAGCCTCATACTCCGCCTTGCTGCCGGAGATCATGAACGAAATCGAGTGTGGCGTTGGCGCGGCCGCACAGCCGGACAGAGCTGGCAAAATCAGCAATAGAATGAACAACAGTAGAGACAGCTTGCGCATCAGCCTTTTTCCAGGAGCGCGGCGATTGAGTTGTCGCTCAGAAAGAGCGGTTGCAAGGCAACGAACAGCAGGATGATCGGGATGGTCATGAACGTGGCGCCGGCCATCAGGAGCGGCCAGTTCGTTGCATCGAGCTGCTTGAGGATCTGCACGCCGATCGGCAGGGTGTAGGTTTGCGGCCGGTACAGATAGAGTACGGGATTGGTAAAGTCGTTCCAGAACTGAACGAAGGCCAACATGACGACTGCGGCCACCGTCGGTCGGGCCAGGGGCATGGCAAGTTCCCGGTAGGTCGTCCAGGCGTCGGCGCCTTCGAGCCGCGCCGCCTCGTAGATCTCGGCCGGCGTGCGGCGAAACGTCCAGAAGAAGAGCAGCACCAACAGCGGTCCGCCGCCGGCAAAGGCCGGCAGAATCAGCGACCACACCGTGACCAGCAGACCGGCCCAACTCAGCATCTGGTAGCGAAACAGCCAGACAGCGGATGGGGGCACCATGAGCAGGAAGACGGCGACGATCAGCAGGCGATTGCGCCAGGGGTCGCGCACCTGTGACAGACCAAATCCGCCCAGGGACGCGGTCAACAGCGTCAGCGGCACGGACACCGCGACGACCAGTACCGAGTTGAGCAGGTAACGAGCCAGGGGCACCTGGCGAAAAATCTCGACGTAGTTGCCCCATTGCGGGTCGGCCGGCCACCACTCGACGGTGCGCGGGGGCGGCAGTCCCAGCGGCCGCAATGACACGACCGCCATCCAGAAAAGCGGCAGAACGAACAGAAGCGCCACGGCCACCCCGACCAGCCCCGAAACGACAAACCGGGCAAGGTCTCGCCTGGGCCGCGCTGATGGTCCGGCGCGATCGAATGCACGGCCGCGCACGGGGGGCGTTGGGGAATGCCCCTCTCCCGGTTCAGGCGATGTCATCATGTCTGTTCAATCCAACCAGGTTCACAATGCCCACCACCAACAGGCTGGTCAACAGGTACAGAATCACCGTCATCGCCGCGGCAAGGCCAAAATCAAAGAGATCAAAGGCCAGTTCGAACACGAGTAGGGGCACGAAGGTCGTGGCGTAATAGGGGCCGCCATAGGTCATGACAAACGACGGCGTAAATGTGTTCTGCAGGGTGACCACGATATCGCGAAACGTCAGCAGCAGGAGCCAGGGTGTCAGCAGCGGCAGGGAGATGCGCCAAAAGGACTGCCAGGCATTGGCGCCATCAACACGCGCCGCCTCGTAGATCACCCTGGGAATGGTCTTGAGGCCAACCAGCAGCAGCACCATCCCCTCACCGATGGTGAACAATGACATCAGCGCCAGGCTCATGCGCGCGGTCGTCGGGTTGAGCAGCCAATCAGGCGTTGGCAGACCCACGGCGTGCAGCACGGCGTTCAAGGGGCCATACAGCGGGTTGAGGATCCACAGCCAGATCAGCGCGTATGCGCCTTCGGGGAGGATAGTCGGCAGAAAGACCGCTGCGCGCAGTCCGCCGAACAGGCGACCGCCCTGTTGCAGCAAGAGCGCCAGCAACAGAGCGCCGAGCAGACGCAGCGGCACAGCCAGGAAGATGAACTGCAGCGAGATACGCAGCGAAAGCCGCGCCAGCGGCGAAGCCAGGAGCGCCCGGAAGTTGTTCAGACCGACCCAGGTGGGCGGTTGGATCGCGTTGTACTTGGTGAAAGCCACGCCCAGGGTAATCAGGGCCGGCAGGACGATCAAGATCAGAGAGCCGAGAAAAAAGGGAATCAAAAAGAGACGGGCCTGGGTTTCGTAAGCAGAAAGCGACCAGGTTCCAGACCCCGGAGCCGCATTGGGGTTCTTAACGTTGGCGGGCCGCGAATTCGTCAAAGACACACTTCCTCTCCTCACCTCTCCTCTTCCTCCCCTCTCCTCTCCGCACCGCGGAGAGGAGAGGGGCCGGGGGTGAGGTGAGGCCGCTAAACCCGCCCTCTCCCTCCCCTCTCCTCTCCGGCAACGGAGAGGAGAGGGGCCGGGGGTGAGGTGAGGTCTTAGCGCGCGCTGCGCTGGCGTAGCGACATGCCCACCACAGTCAACAGCACCAGGGCCAGGGCCAGCGGCAACCACAGATTGCTCGTTCCCGGCGTGCCGCTGTCCAGGCTGCTCAACTCCACACCGGTCGGCGGAGTCGTCGGTGTGGGCGTGGCCGTGGGCGGCACGGATGTGGCCGTCGGGGTGGCGGTCGGCGCCACACTCGTCGCTGTCGGCGTGGGGGTGGGGCCGGCGGGCTGGCATGACTGCACGGTCACGTCGTCAACGTACCAGCCTTCATAGCTCACCGAACTGTCGGTGCCCAGGCGCATGCGGAAGCTCGCGGTCTGACCCGCATAGCTGGTGACATCTACAATCGAGTTCAGGTAGGGCTGCGCGGGGTTGCTGCACCAGGCCTGCAGACCGGCCAACGGGTTGCCAAAGCTGCCGGAGACCGCCCCGTTGTAGGGGTCGGTCAGCAGTGAGGCGTTCGGCACCTGGGTCCATGTCGCACCGCCGTTGGTGGACACTTCCACAATGGCGCCATCGTAGCAGGCCGTGGCACCGCTTGACTCGATGTGCTGATAGTTCCAGAACTTGAGCGTGACCGGGTTTTGGCCGCTGGGCAGGGCCACGGCCGGCGAGACCAGGCGCTGATCGCTGACGGTCGCCGAATCGTTCGCCTTCCAGGAGGTTGTGCCGCTGTGCGGCCGCGCGGTGGAGAGCGCCCAGGTATCGCCGGTGCCGCTGTGCGTCCAACCGCCGGCGCCCGCCTCGAAGTCGTTGGTGTACAGGATGTTGGGCGTCGTGCCGGCGCTGCAGTCGCCAGGCGCTGCCACCGTCGTGAAGCTGAAGACGGCGGAATAGGCGCCGGCGCCGCAGGTGTTGGTGGCCATGACCCGCCAGTAATGCACGGTATTGGTGTTCAGCGTAGTGCCTGGCGTCCAACTGGTGCCGGTCAGGCCGGTGGCCGAAGCGACAACAGTGACGAAGCCGGCGTCGGTCGCGACCTGGATGTCATAGGTGCCGGCCTGGCTGGCAGCCGCCCATGTGAAGGTGGGCGTGGCCGGCACGTTGAGCGCGCCGTTGGCCGGAGAGGTCAGCGTGGGGGCGCCGGCCGCGGCCGTGAAGAGATTGAGCACCACATTGGCCGATTTCGGGCCGGAGGTCGAAGCGGCCGACACGGTAATCGTCGAGCTGCCGGCCGAGGCCGCGCCGGTGTTGCCGATGGTCAGCGTGCTGGCGCCGGGCGGGGTCACCGGGTTGGTGCTGAAGCCAGCAGTGGTGCCAGCCGGGTTGCCACTGGCGCTTAGGGTGACGGGGTCCACGTAGCCCAGGATCGAGCCGATGGTCACGTTGTAGGTCGCGTTGGTCGGTGCGCAGATGGACTGGCTGGCCGGTGCGACATCCAGCGTGTAATCAGGCGCAAAGGCCTCTTTGTCGAACCACACGTCCGGGTCCTGATGTCCGCTCTGAATGTTGCGATCATCTGACCACTGGATATAGCCAAAGCCGGCGTCCTGAAGCTGCTGGTCGTAGTCGCCATGGTAGCAAGATGCCAGGCTGGGGTCAATGTAGACCGGCGAAGAGACATCGCTCACGCGCTGGCTCGCTTGCCAGGTGGCGCCGCCGTCATGCGAAACGCGCATGTAGTAGTCGAAGAGCAGGTTGCCAGCGTCGAGCCGGCGATCATACCAGGTGGCGACGATGCGACCGGACGGCCCGGCGCTGATGGTCGGGAAGAACTGGTCGCGGGTCGTGGCGTCGTCGTTCAGCTTGACCTCGGCGCCCCAGGTCGCGCCGTTGTCGGTCGAGCGGCGGTAGTAGACATCAATCACGTCGCCGGTGTTCAGGCTGTCCGGGTCGCGACTGTAGACCACGTGCAGATTGCCGTTGGGCGACACCGTGATCTGCGGCGAGGGCAGGTAGCGGATATTGCCGTTCAGGGCCGGCCGGCCGCAGCTTGCGGTGGGGCCTGACGCCTGTGGATTGATGCCGCCGGTGAGTGGGTTGGCCGTGGCGGCAAAGGTGGTGCCGCCATTGGTGGAGCGCACGACTTCGATGTTGATCGGGCCGCTGGGATAGGGATTCCAACGTACCCAGGAGACGTAATAATCACCGTTGGGCGCTACTGCCGGCCAGGCGCCCTGTACATCAACACCCGACGCGCTCAAAATTACAGGCGATGACCATGTCGCGCCCGCGTTGGAGGAGTAGATCGCATGAATCCGAGCATCGGTGAAGTCGGTCCAGGCTATGTACAGGCGGCCGTAATAGGGACTGGCCGCGTTGTTGTCAACCGCCATCAGTTCCTTGTCATCGTTGGCGCCCGAATGCGCCATGCCGACCCAGGTCAGCGTGGCGCAGTCGTCCGTGGACTTCCACAAGCCCAGGCCACTGGCATGCAGCGTGGTTATGTAGAAGAGACCGTCGGACTTACGCCAGACCAGGCTGGGATCGCCGTAGGACAGACCGCCGGCGCCGGTTGGCACCGCACCGTTGTCGGTGAAGCTGACGCCGCCGTTTGTCGAGCGGCTGAAGCCGGTGTAGCCGATGCCCTGGACCACACCGCTGTAGGAGTCGTTGTAGGCCGAGCAGAGCGTGCCGGTCGTTTCGTTGCGGGCGATGCTGGTCTCGCTCTGGGTGTGGGAGGTACCGCCCGGGTCGAGCGTTGGATTGTTGACCAGGACATCGGCGCCCAGGGAGGGAACGCCGGGCTGACCGGCCGCGGCATCCTCGGACTTCACCTGACCCAATTCGCCGGCGCGACCGCAGGCGATGAGCAGGTTGGTTTCGAACATGCCGGACATTAGCCCGCGCGCTTTGGGATCATCCAACAGTGCGCACGCCGCCGTGGGCGACTTGGTTGCGGTGAGGGTTGAATTGGCCGGCGCGGGCAGCAGGCCGGCGGCAGGCTGAGTGGCGTTGGCTGCCAGCGGCACTAAGAGCAGAGCCACCACAGCGAGCACATACAACAAACGGAGCGGTTTCACAGTGTAGTTCCTCCTACGAAAAGAGAGAGATGGGTGAAATAGACTGATCGGCAGGCGTGCCATTGTATCACCAAAGCACACCAGCCCCAAACAACCTCTATGATCTGGACGCGGGCAGGGTGGGATCCGGCGTCGCCAGGGTATCCTCGATCGTCAGTGTGACCTGGCCGGTTTCGCGCAGCAGCAGGCCGATGTTGATGCGGTGGGGGCCGGCGGTCAAGTGCGGGCCAATGCCTACCAGGGTCAGTTCCATCTTCAGGGGCCAGTCGAAGGGATGCTCCGGTGAGACGTTGGCGGCCGGACGCAGGCTCTTGCGGGTTTGCAGAAGCAAATCGTCGCCGGTATACAGACGGCCATCCACGGTGAGGGGACCAATACCGAGCAGCGTGCCGGGCGCCAGGCGGTTGCTCAGCCGCAGCTCGAAACCATCGCGGCGATTGCGCAGACTGCCTTCGACGTAGAAACGACGCAACAACGCAGGCGGTACCGGCATTGGTTCCCTCTCGCTTCGACTGACCCCTTGACTTTCACTGACTTCTTGGCTTCACTCGCGCCGCGGTCAGATGGCGGCGCCGCCATCCACATGCAGGACATGCCCGGTGATATAGGCTGCTTCATCAGACGCCAGGAAAACGTAGGCGTTGGCAATGTCCTCCGGCCGGCCCAATTGGCGCAGCGCAATTTTGGCCTTCAGGTCTTCCAACACCTTGTCCGGGATGCCGGCCAGCATTTCGGTGCTGATGAAGCCGGGCGCGACGGCGTTGACGCGCACCCCCTTCGGTCCCAATTCCCGCGCCCACACTTTGGTCATGCCGATGACGCCGGCCTTGCTGGCTACGTAGTTCGTCTGGCCGTAGTTGCCATAGACGCCCACCACCGATGAGGCGTTGATGATGGCGCCGCTGCCCTGTGCCACCATCAGCGGCGCCACCGCCTGGGTGCAGTTGAACACTCCCTTGAGGTTGACATTGATGACGAAATCGAAGTCCTGCTCGGTCATCTTGAGCAGGCTGCGGTCCCGAATGACGCCGGCGTTGTTGACCAGGACATCAATGCGGCCAAACCGCGCCACCGCCGCGCTGACCAACGCGTCCACGCTGGCGCGCTCGGTGACATTGACTTGGACGAAGATCGCGCGGCCGCCGCTGGCGCGAATGTCGGCCGCGGTCTGTTCGCCGCCGGTCACATCCAGATCACACACCACCACCTGCGCGCCCTGGTCGGCAAAGGCCAGGGCCGTGGCGCGGCCGATACCGCGAGCCGAGCCGGTGATGATGGCTACTTTATCCTGTAGACGCATTGGGTCTCCTTTGCTCGCCAATCTGCATCTTCTCAATCGGGTGGCCGCGGGGGGCCCGGAAACGCCAATCTTTCCCTAACTCACCAGTTCCAGGCTGAGCGCGACCGCTTCGCCGCCACCCAGGCAGAGGCTTGCCAGCCCAGTTCGTTTACTCTGCTGCTGCAGGGCATGGATGAGCGTCACCACCACGCGTGCGCCGCTGCAGCCGATCGGATGGCCCAGGGCAATCGCGCCGCCGTTGACGTTGACGCGTTCCCAATCCCAACCCAATGCATGTCCATCGGCCAGGACCTGCGCGGCAAAGGCCTCGTTGACCTCGATCAGGTCGTAGTCGGCCACCGTGGTGTTCGTTCGTTCGAGCAGCCGGCGCACCGCGTAGATGGGCGCCGTGAAAATTTCCAACGGCTTGACCCCAGCCTGCGCGTAGCCAGTGATACGCGCCAGCGGCGTCAGTCCTAACTCGGCCACACGGGCGCCGCTCATCACCACCAGCGCGGCCGCGCCATCGCTCAGCCCGGGCGCATTGCCCGCCGTGACGGTGCCCCCTTCCACGAAGGCCGGGCGCAAGCGCGCGAGGGATTCCCGGGTACTGTCACGCCGCGGGGTCTCGTCGGCAGCGAATAGCAAGGGCGGGCCTTTGCGTTGAGGGATCTCCACGGGCACAATCTCCGCGCGAAAGCGGCCGGCCTCCTGCGCGGCCAGCGCCTTTTGTTGGCTGGCCAGGGAAAACTCGTCCTGCTCTGCACGGCTGATCTTGTACTCGCTCGCCACCCACTCGGCCGAATTGCCCATGTGGTGATGCTCGAACGCGCACCAGAGACCGTCATGCACCACGGCATCTACCAGTTCGGCATTGCCCAGGCGATAGCCGCTGCGCGCCTGGGGCAGCAGATACGGCGCCATGTCCATGCTCTCCATGCCGCCACACACGTAGATGTGGCCGTCGCCGGCGCGGATCGCGCTGGCCGCCATCATGATGGCCTTGAGGCCGGAACCGCACACTTTGTTGATGGTGGTCGCGCTGACGGTTTCGGGCAATCCGCCCAGGAGAGCGGCCTGCCGCGCCGGCGCCTGTCCCGCGCCGGCCTGCACCACATGGCCCATGATCACTTCATCTACCTGGGCCGGGTCAATGCCCGCCCGCGCCACAGCCGCCCGCACAGCCACGCCGCCCAACACCGCGGCCGGAACATCTTTCAGCGTGCCCTGAAAGCGTCCAATCGGGGTACGCGCCGCGCTGACAAGATAGACTTCTAATTGGTCTGCCATAGAATCCTTTCTGGTATGTGATCTATAATCCGGGGTAGGGGCATGGCCTTGCGCCTGCCCGCGTGGGCGACCGCAAGGGTGCGCCCCTACAAATTGAGAAGATACCCTTTCTGCGTCTGGTCCTACAGGATGGCGGCGAAGGCGCGCAGTTGCTCCCCGGCCGCGCCGACAATCGGCTCTCCATGTCCCAGGCAAAGAACTTCGATATCCAGTTTGGCGAGCCGGCGGATCGTCTCCACGGCCAGCACGCGACTGGGTGTCAAGAAACCTACCGGGGGAACGAGCCGGCCACCGCGCCGCGCCAGCGCATCGGCTCCGATCAGGATTTTTCGTTCGGGATGATACAGGGCAATCTGTCCGGGCGCATGACCGGGTGCATGGAATACTCGAAAACCTTCGGCCAGCATCTGCCGGTCGAGCACCATGTCATCTACCGGGCTGGGGCGATACTTGAAGATCACGCGATCGAGCAGGCGGAAGAGCGGCGTCATGGCGTAGCCCAGGACCGTTGGCGCCAGGGCGCGCACACGCTGGCCCAACACGCCAGGCACCTCCGCCGCGTGAGCAATGACCGCGGCGCCGGTCGCGGCCCGAATCTGGGCCAGGCCGCCGACATGATCGAAATCGGCATGGGTGATGATGATGCGATCAACGGCGTGTGGCCCATGGCCAGCATCGCCCAGCGCTCTGAGGATGGGGTAGGCGTGCCAGGGCATGCCGGTATCAATCAACGTGAAGCCATCAGCGCGCTGCCACAGGTACACGTTGACCTCGCGCACCTCGTCGAACAGCCACAGCCCCTGAACGATCTCCCGCATGGGCCTAAAGGCCTCCCATGTGGAAGCGATCCTGATAGAGCTTCATCGCGCGCAAAATTTCGGTCTTAGCCGCCGCCGCATTTTCCCAACCGATCGGCTTCGTGCGCATGCCCTCCAGGTCTTTGTAGACCTCGAAAAAATGGCCCACTTCCGCCAGGTAGTGCTTGGGAATGTCGGTGATGTCATGGTAGTCGGTGAAGATCGGATCGCGCGCCGGCACTGCCAGGATCTTGTCGTCGGCCACACCTTTATCCAACATGCGGAAGATGCCAATCGGCCGGGCCTCAATGATGCAGCCGGGGAACGTCGGCTCGTTGACCATCACCAGGATGTCGAGCGGGTCGCCGTCATCGTAGAAAGTCTGCGGAATCAAGCCGTAATCGCCGGGGTAATGGAGCGATGAGTAAAGCACACGGTCGAGCTTGATCACCCCAAATTCCTTGTTGTATTCGTACTTGTTGCGGCTGCCCTTGGGAATCTCTACCAGGGTGTAGATGATCTCGGGCGCATTGGGGCCGGTGCGCAGTTCGCGCCACAAATTCATCATATCATGATTTCCATTTCACCTATCAATGATCGAGTTCGCACCCGAATTTACGTTTTGTTCTCAACGCTGCCCATCTCAACGCTGTCCAGAATACCCACCACCACCGAGATGATGGGAGCATCCGGGATATTCGTCACCTGGCGGGCGCCGCTGCCTTCACGCAGCACCAGCACCGTATCGCCGATACCCGCCTGCGCGTGGTCAATCGCCACAAAATCATCGTCCGGTCTGGCCCCAGGCAGATGCAGCGGCTGCACCACCAACAGCTTGAAGCCGTGGTAGGCCGGGTGCTTGATCGTTGACACGAGCGTGCCGATAACTTTGGCGATGAGCATAGTTTAGAGGACCAGTGACAGTCCTTCCTGCACATCCACCGCTTCGACGATGCCGATGACGGCCAGGTCAATGGGCAGCATGGCGCTGGTGGTGTAGGCCAGCATGGCTTCGCGTGATCGCACCAGGCAGACGATGTCACCCTGCCCCGCGCTCAGGCGTGCGGTATCCACGGCCACCTGCGGAGTGCCGCGCGCGCGCAGGTGCTTGTCCAGCGGCTGCACCACGAGTAGTTTGGCGCCTTGCAGCCCCTCATACTTACGCGTCGCCACCGCGCTGCCGACGATCTTGCCCAGTAACATCTTTCGCCTCCAGAGACCCGGTTTCTCGTAGAAACCCGGTTTCTCGCCGAAACCGGGTTTCTCGCGCCTACTTGCCCTTGAGCTGGCCGATGATGTCCACCGCGGCCGCTTTGGCGGCCAAAATCTCCGCCTCGGTACCCGACATCCACATGCGCCCAAAGCGTCCGACGGACGAGATATGCACCAGCTTGATGTTGGCGGCCTTTTCGGCCTCATTGGCCGCCAGGTTGATGTAGGCGGCCGGCGCGACTTCCAGCACCAGCATCGTTTCGCCCGACACGATCATGGCGCCACGGCGGAAGCGGTTGAGCAACTGCGCCTGGTACGGGTCCACGTTGGTGATGACCTGCACCGATGCCACTTCCGGCTTGACCCGGTCCTCCTCGCTCAGGCCCAGGCGCTGCAGGACGATGCGCCCGGCCTCGATCACATCGGCCTGTGCCAGGGAGTGTATCTCGAACATGCCGAACTCGCGTTCGACGATCTGTGCGCCCGGCTTGGCGTCGGTGCTCTTGACAGCAATGTCAACCACGCGGAAGACTTCGTTGCCCGGCGCCATTTCAACGTAGAGCGAAGCCATGCCCTCGACAGGCAGGTCGCCCTGGGTGATGGTGCCTACAAACGCCGCATACTGCGGCTGCATACGGTCGAGAAAGCAGTACGCTCGTAACGAAAATTCATCGGCCATAATCGCTCCCCTGCACAAAGAAAACCCGGACCCAGCTTGGCGTCGCCAACTGCAGCGGCACACCTGCTGGCAGCAACACGACATCGCCGGCAAACGCGCGCCACGTCTGCCCCTGGGCGCTGATCTCCAGCACCCCTTCGATGACGACCTCAATTTCAGCCTGCGCCAGGGTCACAGCACGCGCACCGGCCCGCCAACTGCAAAAGCCGGCGCGCACCGGCCCGCCATCCGCCACGCCCAGAATATCCTGCTGCCGCAGATCCAGGGCCGGCGCCGCACCCGGTACGACGGCCGCCGGTTCGGCCGCTCGCCCGCTGATGACGCGCACATCCTGCCATCCAGGGGATGGCGCCGCGCCCGCGTCCTTCGACGCCGGGGCCGGGGCCGTGGCCGTGCCCATGCGCTGGAGAACGGCGCTGACGATGCGGGCCACCAGGTCGTCAGAATGGGCCGGCGGCGCGGCGGCCGCCGGTTTTTCCCACAACGGCCCGCGCAACAGCGTGTCGCGCTTGCCCGCAGCCGACCAGGCGGGCAGCGGATCGTGATTGACCAGCCGCAACCCCAGCTCACGCGCCGCGTCCAGCGCCAGCGCGGTCAGCACATCGCGTGGCTCCAACACCAGTTCGGACCGGCCCTCTTCCCTGACCAGGCGCCGAATGTCGGCCTCAGTGAAGAATCGTCGTGCCATGTTCTAGGCTGCGCCGGCCATTCAGGCGGCGTCTTCCATTGCTTTGGGCAGAATTATCTCCACATCGCCGTGCGGTCGCGGGATCACATGCACGCTGACCAACTCGCCCACGCGTTGCGCTGCGGCCGCGCCGGCATCGGTTGCGGCCTTGACCGCGCCCACATCCCCGCGCACCATCACGGTGACGTAGCCGCCGCCGATGATTTCCTTACCGATCAGGCGCACATTGGCCGCCTTGACCATCGCATCGGCCGCCTCGATCGCGCCGACCAGGCCCTTGGTCTCGATCATGCCCAGGGCGATCATCTGAATACTTGCCATGCTGATTGTCTCCTTCTCACATGCGATACTTGTCTGAAAGCTCGACAGGGACGCTGTCCGGCCCGTGAAGCCTGGCGCCATCCCTGTCAGCGCGTAACCACCCGTTGTTCCCGGCGGTCATCTCCGTTATTTGGCCGCCGCGGCGCCGTCGCCAGTTTTACCTGCTGCCGCCTTTGCAGCCACTGCTCCAGTGATTCTCGACTCTCTCCCAACCCCCGCCCCAGCAGAAGCGTCCTGATGCTCACATCTTCGTCCAGGTCGGGCCAATGAATCCCGCGGCGTTCGATCTCGAAGTTCTCTCGTTCAGCAGGTGTGGCGTAGGCGAGACGCGGAAACCAGAGTATCGGAACCGAAATCGTACGCCCGTCGGCCAGATGCACGGTCAACTCGTCCTCGGTGATGCCAGCGTTCGTGATTTCTGCCTGCGCCAACTTAAGGTTGATCAGTTCTAGCTCTGTTGCAGTGTTCATCCCACCTATTCCTTAGCACCTCTACCTGATCGTTGATGATGCGCTCGATGTTTCGCAGTTCGCTCGGTCGAAAGCCATCATTATCGGCAAGCACAATTGGATCAAGCCAGAACTTCGCCGTTAAGCGATCGCGGGTTACGTGAACATGCCGCGGTTCTGAACAGTCGTATGACCAGATAAACAGCCGATATGGGCCGATAATCATCAGTGTTGGCATAGCTGCAAAGCAGGAAACCCCAATGCTCTCACTTCGTTTGCAAATCGCGTAGGACTCTTCGCACGATCTGTTCGATCTCGACGGCTGAGATTGCGCCCTGAGCTGCACCGCCGGCGGGCGCCGCAGGGGCGGCGGCGCTGCTCAGCGGCTGCACGCCAGGCGCCAGCGAGCTGGCGAGCGAGGGCGGCGCCGCGCGTTCGTAGGCCAGGCGCTTGATATTCAGCAGATGATGCACGGTGATGTTGTCGCCGACCGCCGCGCCGCCGATGCCGCCGGGCGCCAGGGTCATCGAAGGCATGACGCCGGTCGTCGCGCCGATGGCGCCCAGAGAGCCCCAGGTGTTGACGACGATGCGGAACGCGGGCTTTTCGATACCAAAGGCCAGGATCACCGCCTCGTCACGGCTGTGAATGACAAGCGAATGCCCGTCGCCGCCATACTTGAGCATCTCGATGCAGCGTTCACAGCCGGCGTGCCAGTCGTCCACCTCGTACCAGCCCAGCACCGTGGTCAGTTTTTCGGCGCTCAGCGGCTCCTCCGGCCCCACCTTGTGCAGCGGGGCCACCAGGATGCGCGCCCAGGCCGGCACGCTGATCTTCGCGGCCGCGGCCAACTGCTGCGGCGTCTTGCCCACCATCTTAGGATTGATCAGTTGCCCGCCGCCGAACAGCGTGCGCCCCAGGGCCGCCGCCTGTTCTTCATTGACAAAATAGGCGCCGTGACGTTCCATCTCCGCCTTCAACTGGCTGGCAATGGGCTTGTCTGCCACTACTGCCTGCTCCGTCGCGCAGATCACCGAACAGTCGAACGCCTTGGAATTGACGATGTCCCAGGCCGCCTTGGCCACGTCCGCGCTGCGATCCACGTAGACCGGCACATTGCCTGGCCCCACGCCCAGTGCTGGTTTACCCACGCTGTGCGCCGCCTTCACCATGGCGGAGCCGCCGGTAGCCAGGATCATGCTCACCGCGTAGTGCCGGATCAGCTCCTGCGAGCCGGGCAGGGTGACGAACTGCATACAACTGACCAGGCCCCTGGGCATACCGGCCGCCTCGCCCGCCTCTGCCATCACGCGCGCCGTCTCGTAAGCGCAGGCCTTAGCCGCCGGATGCGGCGCGACGATGATGCCGTTGCGCGCCTTGACCGCAATCAGGATCTTGAACATGGTGGTCGAGGTGGGGTTGGTGCTGGGCGTCAACGCGGCCACCACCCCAACCGGCCAGCCGATCTCCACGATCTTGCGCGCCTCGTCGCGGCGCAGCACCCCCACCGTCGGCACATCTTTGATGGATTCCCACACCGCGCGGCTGCCAAATTGGTTCTTGACCGTCTTGTGATCGGGGACGCCGTAGTTGGTCTCGTCGTACGCCATGCGCCCCAACCGCGCCGCCTCGCGATAGGCCGCGTCGGCCATGGCCTGGCAGACTCGGTCCACCTGCTGCTGTGAAAAATGGAAGAAGGCGCGCTGCGCCTCGCGCGCGGCCACGGCCAACCGCCGCGCTTCTTGCATGGACTTCAGGTCAAGATCGAATTCTTCAGCCATGTTCCGCCCTTCAGTTCTTGACGTAGGTCAGCGCGCCTTCGACTTCCAGCGAGTCGAGGATCGCCATGATGACTGCATCCACCGGTTTGTTGTTGGTGATCGTGGTTTGCCGCGCCGAGCTGCCGCTGGCGATCAGCACTAACTCGCCTGCCCCGGCGCCCACGGCGTCAATGGCCACCAACGGCTTGCCCACCAGTTCATTGGCGGGCGTGACCTCGCGCACCACCAGGAGTTTCAATCCGATGAGCTTATCATCTTTTACGGTTGCCACGGCAGAGCCAACCACACGTGCAATCATCATGGTGCTATGTTCCTGCCACCCCTACAGATGGCGCAGCCGGCAGCGCGGGTTGTTCATGATTTCGTCCAGCGCATGACGGTCGAGATGCAGTGCCTGCGCCAGCGACGTCACCGTCGCAAAATCGGCGCGACTGAGCTTGCTCAAAGCCTGCTGTTCCTCCTCCATCAAACGGTGGCTGATCACCGCCTTGACAGGATCGGCCAATAGCTTGGTTTGACAGTCCAGGCATTGCCAGGCGTGCCCGGCGACGATGAGAAGATTTTCGCTGCGCATGATCTCACTTTCTCACTGGCGTTGGCGGTCGCCGCCCTTAGCGCCTATCCGAACAACCTGACATTCGCCTCGATCAGGCGCCCGACGGTAGTTATTCGGATAGGCTATTACTTTCGGTTTTCCTGCACGATCTTGACGCTGGCGCTGGCGCCGATGCGCGTGGCCCCGGCCTCGATCATGGTTTTGGCATCGGCCGCCGAACGAATGCCGCCCGAAGCCTTGATGCCAATGCCCGGCCCCACCACGCGGCGCATCAAGGCGATGTCACTGGCCGTGGCGCCGCCGCCGGAGAAGCCGGTCGAGGTTTTGACATAATCGGCGCCGGCCGCCTGCGCCAGCGCACACGCTTCCACCTTCTCTTCGTCGCTGAGCAGGGCGGTCTCGATGATCACCTTCACCAACACGTTGCAACTGTGCGCCGCCTGCACCACCGCGCTGATGTCGTGCGCCACCAGGCGGTAGTCGCGTGACTTCAGCGCGCCGATGTTGATGACCATGTCCACCTCGCGCGCACCGTCCGCAATGCAGCGCTGCGCCTCGAAGGCCTTGACTTCCGGCATCGTCGCGCCCAGGGGAAAACCCACCACCGTGCAGACCGGTACATTGCTGCCCCGCAGCTCACGTGCGGCCAGCGCCACCCAGCTCGGGTTCAGGCAGACGGAGGCAAACTGATATTGACGCGCCTCCTGACACAGTTGCATCACCTGGTCAGCGGTGGCATCAGGCTTGAGCAGCGTATGGTCAATCATGGCAGCCAGGTCAGGCGCAATCTGCCGGATTCCCAGCGGCGCGCTCAGGCGATCTGCGCCTGCGCTGACCACCACGCGGCAATCATCCGGGCATTGTTGCGCGCACATGCCCGCGCAGCCCCCACTGCAGCCGGCGCACGCCGTCGCGCCGGAAAAGTTTTGTAACACCTGCTGCGTAATCAAGCGAACCAGTTCTTCAGTGTTCACACGCAACTCCGCCTAGCTTTGCGTTACGATTTGAGAAAACGCTGTTCCACCTGCATGATCTTGGCCACGCGCTTGGCATGGCGCCCGCCGCCCCACGGGGTTTCCAGCCAGGTCTTGACGATCTGACGCGCCAGGCCAGGGCCGATCAAGCTCGCGCCCAGGGTCAGGACGTTGGCATGATTGTGCTCGCGGCTGTTGAGGGCGGAGGAAAGGTCGTAGCAGAGGGCGGCGCGCACCCCCGGCACTTTATTGGCGACCATAGCCGAGCCGATGCCGGCGCCGTCAATGATGATGCCGGCCGCGGCGCGTCCATCGGCCACCAGCCGCGCCACCGCATACGCCAGGTCGGGATAATCAACCGCTTCCGGGCTGAAGCAGCCCACATCGGTCACCGTGTAGGCCAGTTCGGCCAGGTAGGCTTTGAGCAAGGTCTTGAGTTCGAAACCGCCGTGGTCCGCGCCAACAGCCACGGTGCGTGACGCGTCAGGCGACGGCGCGGGAGCCGCAGCGGGTATCGCCGATGCAGCCGGTACGTCACCCACGCGCAGCGTAATGCGGCGGCGTTCGGCCTCTTCTCGGGCCAGGGGCGTAATCAGGGTGTCCGCTGCAACCCACAGTTCTGCACCCAGGGCCGTGCTCTGCACTGCGGCTGCGGAAAGCACAGCGCGACCGGCTCTGGTCGGCGCAACGCCGCCGTTGGGCAGGTCTGTCTGGTGTTTTGTCTCCGTGGCAACCATGGCACCTCGACATCTGAAAGTAGGGGCGCATCCTTGCGGTCGCCCACGCGGGCAGGCTCAGGGGCTGGCCGCAACCGGGTTACTGATGATACGCCACGCATTGGGCGGCCAGTACGACACGATGGCGCGACCGATGACCTTGTCCATCGGCAGCAATCCCCAACTGTGCGAGTCGCTCGAATTGTTGCGATTATCGCCCAGAACGAAGAGCTGATTGGCCGGCACCAGGGTGGGCGCGGCATCGTAGGAGCCAGGCGCCGGCCCGTACGGTTCGTCAATCGGTTTGCCGTCAATGATCACCTGGCCGCTCCGCACCTCAACCGTTTGGCCGGGCAGACCAATCACGCGCTTGATGAAATCCCGCGAGGGATCACGCGGGTAGTGGAACACGATGACATCGCCCCGCTGTGGCTCGCCCAGCCTGTAGGAGAGCTTGTTGATGATCAGGAACTGACCGTTTTGGAAGTTCGGCTCCATGCTGATCCCGTCAATGCGGTAATTCTGCATGACCGTCCGCACCAGGAAGAAGATGACCAGGGTCAGAACGACTGTTTCGACCAGTTCACGTAGGATACTGCCCAGGTTCGTGGCGGTATTACCCTCATTTACGGCATTGCCTGCGTTGACCGCACTAACCGGCAACACCGCCGCGGGTGGTGGCGTGTCGTCCGTCACCGTGACCGGTGTCGGTTCGCTGACTGGAAATGACAACTGCCAGCCTGTGCGCCCTGCGACGGGTGCATCTGGCATCATAGCTCCTGTTTCTGCCACGGGCAGTCTGTCTTGAGCTTGTTCAGGTATATTTTCGGAAGTCACTAGTAAGCCTCGTTCAGAATCTGGGCTGAATTATAACACCCTGCCAGTGAAAAGCCAAAACCCTTCTCCCAACCTGTCCAATTGATTTGACAGCCCCTAGCCCCTTTGCTATACTGCCCGTACATGCGCCAGGCTGCCTGGCGTATTATTTTGGCCGCCGACCGCCGGTTTATAACCGCTTGCTGACGGCTCTTGTTCCAAGGAGCTTTATCACATTATGCCTGCTGCGATTCGCCAGATGACGCCCCACGGGGGCGTTTTGGTGGATCGGGTGCTGCGCGGCGTCGTACGCGAAGCTGCGCTTGAACGCGCCCAATCCCTGCCCAAAGTCTATCTTGCGCCGATGGCCGTCTCCGATCTGGAGATGATTGCCGTGGGCGCCTTCAGCCCGTTGACCGGGTTCATGGACAAGCTGACCTACCAGACCGTGTTGGACGACATGCGCTTGCCCAACGGCCTGGCCTGGACCGTCCCGGTGACGCTGCCGGTGACCAGCGAACAGGCCGCGACGCTGTCCGAAGGCCAGGAGATTGCCCTGGTTGAGCGCACCGAAGCGGGCGCCGACAACATCATGGGCATCCTGCAACTGGCCGAGAAGTTTGGCTATGACCAGCCAGAAGAAGCGGAAAAGGTCTACCGAACCACGGAGAGCGCGCACCCCGGTGTGGCTCGTCTCTACGCCCAGGGCGACGTTCTGCTGGCCGGTGACATTTTCCTGCTGAACCGCCCCAGTGTGCTTGAGTTCCCGGAACTACGCCACGATCCCGCGCAGGCGCGGCGTCTGTTTGCCGCCAACGGCTGGCGCCGTATCGTGGCCTTTCAGACACGCAATCCGATCCACCGCGCGCATGAATACATCCAGAAGGTCGCGATGGAGATTGTGGACGGCCTGTTCCTGCATCCGTTGGTTGGCGAAACCAAGAGCGACGACATTCCGGCCGATGTGCGCATCGAGAGCTATCAGGCCATTCTGCGTGACTACTACCCGCCGGAGCGCGTGCTGCTGGGCGTTTACCCGGCCGCCATGCGCTATGCCGGCCCGCGTGAGGCCATTTTCCACGCCATCGCCCGCCAAAACTATGGCTGCACCCATTTCATCGTGGGGCGCGACCATGCCGGCGTCGGCCGCTATTACGGCACCTATGACGCCCACTACATCTTCGATGAATTCTTGCCCTACGAACTAGCCATTACGCCGCTCTTCTTCGAGCACGCCTTCTTCTGCACGCAGTGCGGCACGATTGTGTCGCCCAAGATCTGTCCGCACGACAAGAAGTATCATGTGTCCCTGAGCGGCACCCAGGTGCGCCAGATGCTCGAAGCTGGTCAGCAGTTGCCGCCGGAGTTTACACGACCGGAAGTGAGCAAGGTGCTCGTTGATGGGATGGCGCGCAAGCGCGAAGAAGAAATCCGCAGGGATGAAGCAAAAAAAGTGAGCGCGGCGCCAGCCTGACAGCGGTCGGGACTGGGCGCCGGGTATTAGTGATCGGGCTGGATTGTGCAGAGCCAACGCTGGTCTTCGAGCAGTGGCGTTCCGAGCTGCCAACCTTGAATCGTCTGTTGACCCACGGCACCTTCGGCCGCCTGCGCTCATCCGACCCGCCCATCACGGTGCCGGCCTGGGCCTCGATGCTCTCCGGCCTGGACCCCGGGCAGTTGGGCTTCTACGGCTTTCGCAATCGGCGTGACTATTCATATGAAGGCATGACGATCGCCAGCGGCGCCTCGGTCAAGGCTGACCGGGTGTGGGATGTGGCCGGTAAGGCTGGTAAACGCTCGGTCGTCGTGGGCGTGCCGCAAACCTACCCGGTCAAACCTATGGAAGGCTGGTTGGTCAGTTGTTTCTTGACCCCGCCGGGCGCTGAGAAATTCACCTGGCCGCCGGAACTGAAGGATGAAATCGGCCAGGTGCTCGACGGCGCGCCCTATGAGGTGGATGTTCATAACTTCCGCACCGACAACAAGGCGCAGTTACTGGCCGATCTGTATCGGATGACCGACAAGCGTTTCAAGGTGCTTCATCACCTGCTGCACAAGCCGTGGGACTTCGGCATGGTGGTGGAGATGGGCACCGACCGTATTCACCATGGCTTTTGGGCCTTCATGGACCCTCGCCATCGCAACTACGTGCCGGGCAATCCGTTCGAGAACGCCATCAGGGACTACTACCGGCATGTGGACCGCCTCATCGGTGAGCTGTTGGCGCAGGTGGGCGATGACACCCTGGTCATGGTGGTCTCCGATCATGGCGCCAAGCCGATGATGGGCGCTTTTTGTATCAACGAGTGGCTGATCGGGCAAGGTTTGCTGGTGCTCAAGGAATATCCGGAGGCCCAGGTTCCGCTGGAGAAGTGCGAAGTGGACTGGAGCCGCACGAAGGTGTGGGGCAGCGGCGGCTATTACGCGCGCATGCACTTCAACGTCAAGGGCCGGGAGCCGCAGGGGATCATCCCGCGGGCGGAATACAACGCCTTTGTGGACGAGATGATCCAACGGCTGCACGCCACCACCGATCAGCACGGCCGGCTGTTGGGCACCACGGCGGTGGCGCCAGCGCGCATCTACCGGCAGACCGTCAATATCCCGCCCGACTTGATGGTCTACTTCGGTGATCTCTCCTGGCGCGCGCTCGGCTCCGTGGGCGGCGGCAAAGTGCATACCTTCGAGAACGACACCGGCCCGGACGATGCCAACCACGACTGGCACGGCATCTTCATTATAGATGATCCGCGCCGCGACCTGGGCGGACGCAGGCTGGACGGGCTGCAATTACAGCAGGTGGCGCCCACCATCCTGACCGCGCTGGGTGTGCCCGTGCCGCCAACCATGACGGCGCCGGTCATCGCATGGGACTGACCCCCCCGGTTTGATCTGCAGAGGCCTGGTCAGGAGACCGGCCAAAATCGTTAGAAATTAGGAAGAAGCAATGTCTCAAAAAGGATTCACACTGTGGTTTACCGGCCTTTCCGGCGCCGGCAAGACAACCCTGGCCGACAGGGTTTACGATGAGCTAAAGGGGCGCCGCGTCCTCAAGGTGGAAAAGCTGGACGGCGACGTGGTGCGCACCAACCTGAGCAAGGGCCTGGGCTTTAGCAAGGAAGACCGCGACACCAACATTCGACGCATTGGCTTTGTGTGCGACCTGCTTTCACGCAATGACGTGATCGCCATCGCCTCGGCCATCAGCCCTTACCGTGCGGTGCGTGACGAAAATCGGGCGCTGATCGGTTCGGACCGGTTCGTCGAAGTCTACGTCGAGGCTACGCTCGACACCCTGGTGCAACGTGATGTCAAGGGACTCTACAAGAAGGCCCTGGCCGGCGAGATCAAGGAGTTTACTGGGGTCTCTGATCCCTACGAAGCGCCTTTGCATCCCGAGGTACACGTCAATAGCAGCACGGAGACCATTGATGAGAGCTTCGACGCCATCATCGGCTATCTGGAGGCCCGGGGCCTGATCGAACCGCTGCCAGAGCAGGCCGGTTATTCGGCCGCTGAAGAGCAGGCCGTCTCTGCGCACCTGGAGGCGCTGGGATACCTCTGAAAAAATCAGGCGTCAGGGCACAGCGGGAATCTTGCGTTTCCCTTTGCGCCCTGGCGCCTTTGCGTTCAAGGGGGGCTGGATGAGTTTTCTGAATCGTCTGCGGGGTAAGGACCCCAAGGCGCCGGCCAGGCCGGTGCGCAAGCGTGTCTGTTTCATCGGGCTGGATGGCACGCCCTATTCCCTGTTGCAGCGCATGATCCGTGAGGGCATCACCCCCAATATCGCGGCGCTGACACGCGCCGGCTCTCTGCGTCCGATGCACTCGATCTACCCCTGGGTCAGTTCGGTCGCCTGGTCAAGTTTCATGACGGGGCAGAATCCGGCCAAACATGGCATCTTCGGCTTCGTGGATCGCGACCCGGCTACGCTCAAGACCTACATCCCCACCGCGCGCAACATGCTTTCGCCCACACTGTGGGAGATCCTCAGCCGCGCGGGCAAGCGCGTGGTCGTGGTCAACGTACCGGTCACCTTTCCACCCAAGCCGGTCAACGGGGTGTTGGTGGGCTGTTTTCTCAGCCCCAGCCTGGACAAGACCGTCTATCCCGAATCGCTGTTACCCACGCTGCAGCGCCTGGAATACAGGGTGGATACCGATCCCTGGAAGGCCCGCGCGAGCCGCGAGGCGGGCATGGCTGACATTCTCGACGCGCTGGAAAAGCGTGTGCGCACCATGTTCTACCTGCTGGAAAATGAAGACTGGGACTACTTCATGCTGGTCATCATGGAGACCGACCGCCTGCATCATTTCTACTTCGAGCCGATGGAACAGAACGACCCGGTGTGGGCGCCGGCCTTTTTCGATGTCTATCGCCGCATTGACGAGGCCATCGGCCAGGTGCGCGCCAAACTGGACGCAGACACCACGTTGATGCTGATGTCGGATCATGGCTTTTGTTCGATCAAGCAGGAAGTTTTCTACAACCACTGGCTGGCGCAGGCGGGTTATCTGAAGCTGAGCAAGCCGCCGGAGCAGATCAAGGGGCCTGATCTGACCGCGCTGGCGCCGGCGTCGTTGGCCTACAGCCTGGATCCGGGGCGTATTTTCATCAACCTGAAAGGTCGCGAAAAGGATGGGCGTGTGGCGCCGGGCGCGGAGTACGAGCGCCTGCGCGATGAGCTGATTCAAGGTGCGGAGGCGCTGACCGATCCCGCCAGCGGCGAGCGCCTGCTGCTCAAGGCCTACCGGCGTGAGGAAATCTACCACGGGCCTTATCTTGACCGCGCGGCCGACATCATTCTCGCGCCGGCCAATGGCTACGACCCGAAGGGCGCCCTGGCCAAAGAGACGTTCACCTATAAGGACAAGATGATGGTCGGCATGCATACCTACGACGATGCGATGGTCTACATCGGTGGGCAGAACCTGCCGCCGCAGGAGGTGGACATCCGGGCTGTGATGCCAACCATCCTGCACCTGCTCGACGTGCCCGCGCCGCCCGACCTCGACAGTCATTCCTTGCTGGGCTGACCCGCCCATCCGCCATTTGCAGCCGCGAGTCGCCGGCCTGGAGGTCAAGAATCGGACCTTCAGGCCGGTTTTTGTTGGCGTCGGAGTTGCGGCTATTTTTGGGCGCCTTGTGACCTAGTTCCCATTGAGAAAGCGCATGGGCGCAGTTAGACTACGACCAGACAGAGGACTGGCGAGGTGGTCTGCATGCGCATCGAACTCAATCATGGCCCGCGAAAACAGCGTAGTCTGTGGGTGGTTGTGGCAACAACGTTGTTGTTTGCCGGCGCCCTGTCTGCCTTTGCAGAAGCGCCTGTTGTTCGCGAGGTCGCTGCGCAGCCGCGGTTGGCGCCCGCTTCAGCCGCGGATGATGTGGTCTATGTCACCAATCAGCAGCGTCTGGCCAATGGTCTGCTTCCTCTCAAGCGGGTGTCTGAACTGGACGCCTCTGGCACGACCCACGCCAATGATATGGCCACCCATGATTTTTTCAGCCACACCGGCTCCGATGGCAGCCGCGTGGGCGATCGGGTTGGCGTGGCCGGCTATTTCAATTGGGCGATTGTGGCCGAGAACATCGCGGCCGGCCAACCTTCAGCCGAAGCTGTGGTGGCGGCCTGGATGGCAAGCCCGGCGCACCGGGCGGTCATCCTGCGCAATGACCTGCGCGAAATAGGTGTCGGCTATGTCTTTCAGGCTAATGACCAGCCCAACGTTGTCCTGCCAGGCGGCGCCCTGGGCGGGCCTTACTACCACTACTGGGTGCAGAATTTTGGCGCACGCTACGATGTGTATCCGGTCATCATTGATGCCGAGGCGCTGGCGACTGAAAACCAGGATGTGCAGCTCTCCGTTTATGGCAGCGAATGGGCCACCCAGATGATGGTGGCCAACACCGCGGACTTTGCCGGCGCCACCTGGCAGGCGTATCAGTCCACACTCACATGGACGTTAGCGGCCGGCAGCGGTCAGCGCAGCGTCTATGTGCGTCTGCGTGACGCCTACGGCAACACGCAGGATAACCAGGACGACATCCGGCTCGATGCTGGCGCTGCCCCAACCGCCACGCCTACGGCCACAACCCTGCCGCCCACGGCAACTCCAACCGCGGCGCCGACCAATACACCGGCGCCGACCAATACACCGACGCCGACTGATGCACCGACGCCGACTGATACACCGACGCCGGACGTGACCTATCTGCAAGGCAGCGCTTTCTACGACGCCAACCAGAACGGCCTGCACGATAGCAATGAGGTCTTTGGCCTGCCGGGCACTCTCGTCATTCTGAAGAATCAGGACGGCCAGGTGGTGAGCACAACCACGACCGACGACAGCGGGGCGTATCAATTCGCGTTGACCGCGTTGGCAGGCGGCAATTACGCCATCAAGACCGTGCCCCAGACCTCGGTCATCCCTACCTCTCAGAACCCGACTTATGTGTATGTGGTGTCGGGTCAATGGGTTGACGAAGTAGATTTCGGGTTCGTCTCCGGCAGCGGCCCCATGATCACCGACATGGCTGCAGGGCCGCAGCCGGAGACGGCTATCGTTGTCACCTGGACGACCCAGGGTGAGTCAGGCAACGAACTGTACCAGGTGCAGCGGGCCGATCAACTGCGCGGTGTTTACCTGACAGTTGCCACCGTGGCCGGCCACGGTGATGGCGTCTATGCCGTCATGGACGAAACGGTGCAGGGCAATGTGCGCTACTGGTACCGTTTGCTCGTCTCCCCTTCTAATCGCCTGGCAGGCCCTGTGGATGCCATGTTGATTTCCTCTGACGGTTTCCGCGTTTCACTGCCTCTTTTCCTTCACTAACCTTCACTAATGATCTTGCTTGACCCCAAATACGCCCACAACGTCGGCATGGTCGTGCGCCTGGTATCTTGTTACGGCCTGGGCCAGGTCAGGTCCGCCCCTGTATCGGTACTGTATCGGTATTGTATCGGTTCTGACTTGTATTCTGTGGGCGCATCTGGCATAATAGTCGTACTCTACCTGTCACCCGATGCTACCAAAGTCATATTGACCTAAACCGTGTGGAAACTGCATAATCTGAGGGATGACGCCACGGCAGTCACGCACTCAGGGCCTGAGTAGTTCTGATCGAACGTTATTTCAATGACATAACGCGAACAGGCGTCCACCAAAGGAAGCATCGTATGAACAACAAACCAATCGAGCGACGGAGATCCTCATCCGTAACCGCTGTGAAGAGTTACTATCGGGTGGCGCAGCCCTCGCTGTGGCGCCTGTTCCTGCTGGCGGCCCTGCTTACCCTGGCTATTTTCCCGCTGGCCTGGGCCGCAGGAACTCAGATCGTAGTCTGTGCGACCGGCGGTGATTACACGACGATTCAGGCGGCCGTCAATGCCGCGAGCAGCGGCGATGTCATCACGGTCTGCGCAGGGCTTTACCAGGAAAATATCGTGCTGCACGCCGGCGTTTCCATTCAAGGTGCGGGCAGCGACGCGACGATCGTGGATGGCGGCGCTACTCAGAGCGTGGTGCGGGCGCTGACCGCGGACATTGGTGCAAGCACGATGGTCAGCGGGCTGACGCTGCGCAATGGACGCGCGACCAGCGGCGGCGGCGTTCAGGTGCGCCAGGGCGCCCCGGCCTTCAAGAACCTGGTCATCGAGAATAACGAAGCCTGGCAGGACCAGGGCGGCGGCGTCGCGGTCCTGGATGGCGGTCGTGTCACCCTGACCAACGTGGTGGTGCGCAACAACCGCGCGGTGCGCGGCGGCGGCGTGGCGGTGGCGGGGGCCAATTCGCAGTTGACGGTGGTGAGCAGCCAGATCAGCGCGAACAGTGCGAGCGTCAGCGCGGGCGGTGCGTTGGCCGGGCTGCGCGGCACGTTTAGCCTGGTCAATACTGCGCTGGAGAACAATGTGAGCGCCGGCGCGGCCGGGGGGGTGATGTTCGACATCCTGTCGGGCGGCAGCATCGAGGGCGGGCGCTTCTCGGGGAACCAGGCGCGTGATGGCGGCGCGGTGTACATTGTCAATGCTAACATTCCGATCAGCGGGGTCGAGTTTACCGACAACGTGGCCACGAGCCATGGCGGCGCGGTGGCCTTTGTGCAGCGCAGCAGCGGGTCGGTCGCTAATTCGGTTTTCACAGGTAACCGCGCCGTGAGCGGGCACGGCGGCGCGCTCCTCATGCAGGATGCGGCGACGGTCGTGGTGCGCGGAAGCACGTTTCGCAACAATCGAGCGGCAGCCGGCATCGGCGGCGCGGTGAAGGTTTTTTCCAATGCGAATGTCGCCATTGAACAGAGCCTGTTCGAGAGCAATCAGGCTTCTGACGCGGGCGCCATCCTGGTGCAGGCAGCCACCCTCAGCCTGACCGGCAGCACACTGCTGAACAACACCGCTTCGCAGTTTGGCGGCGGCATGGTAGCGAACGAGGGCAGCACCGTGACGATTACGGAGAACCGTTTCGAGGGCAATGTCGCGGCCGTAGATGGCGGCGGCCTGATCATTCAGAACAGCTCAACCGGCACCGTCAGCAACAACCTCTTTCGCGCCAATCGCGCGAGCCCGACAGCAGGCATTGCCGGCGCCCTGAAGATCTATAACAGTTCCTCGCCGACGGTGAGCCAGAACACGCTGGAGTACAACGAGGCGTACGATGGCGGCGGCCTGTATGTAGAACAATACTCTGCGCCGCTCGTCAGCGGGAACATCTTGCGTGCCAATCGTGCGCTGCGCTATGGCGGCGGTGTGGTTATCAACTCCGGGTCGTCGCCCACGATGAGGGGCAATACGATTAGCGCCAATACCGCGGCCAGCAACGCAGGCGGAATTTTCGTCAATGAGTCGCAGCCGGTGCTCGAACAAAATACCGTCAGTGACAATGTCGCGAGTGGTTCCGGCGGCGGCGTGGTCCTTCTCTCGTCTGGCGGCGCGTTGCGTGGCAATCAGATTCGGGGGAATCAGGCCGCGGTCAACGGCGGCGGCGTGTTGCTGAATGCCAGCAATCCCCAGGTGAGCCATAATGCCATCGAGGGCAACACCGCGGCGCAGCTCGGCGGGGGATTGGTGATGCAGGCCAACAGCCAGGCGGCCGTGCATGACAACACGATCAGCCAGAACAGGGCCGCGACCGGCGGCGGGGTGTTCATGACGGGCGTATCCCAGGCGACGCTGAACACGAACCAGGTGGAACGCAATCAGGCCAGCCAGGGCGGCGGCGGCATCGCCCTGGCTGGCAGCCATCCAGCGCTGGTGAACAATGTGATTCGCTGGAACCAGGGCGGTCAGTACGGCGGCGGCCTGCTCATTCAGGGCGGCTCCCGGCCTGTGGTGAACGACAATGTGATTGGCTTCAACACCGCGAACGCGGGCGGCGGCGTTTCTGTGACGGACAGCACGAACCTGCTGTTCACCGGCAACCAGGTGACGCGTAACCAGGCGCTCAGCGGCGCCGGTGGCGCGCTGTTGATGTTCAACACGCACGGCCAGGTGAGCGGCAACCAATTTACGGCCAACAGCGCCAGCGGCGGCGGCGGCGCCATGACGTTCAATCAGAGCGATCCGGTGGTAGATGACAACCGGTTTCTGGGCAACACGGCCGGCGGCTATGGCGGCGCCCTGTTGGTGCAGGACAGTTCCGCACCCAACATCCATAACAACGAGATTCGCGGTAACAGCGCCGGCAGTCAAGGCGCGGGCGTGATGGTCTCCGCGGCCAACCCACGCCTGGCCAACAACACGATTGCCGATAATGGCGGCGCTGGCCCCGGCGAAGGGGTGCGCCTGTTCAATGTGAGCGGGGTCGAGGTGACCGGCAATGTCATCGTAGGAAATCGGGTCGGCATCAGCGCTAATGCCAACAACCAGGTGGATCTTGACCGCAACAACCTGTGGGAAAATACGGTGGATTATGGCGGTATCAATCGCGGGCCTACCGATCTGAAAGTGGACCCGCTGTATGTGACCGGGCCGTTTGGTGGGTTTTATCTCAGTCAACGGGCGGCCGGCCAATCCCAAACCAGCCCGCTGGTGGATGCCGGCCCGGTGACCGCGGCGTCACTGGGACTGAATGAGACAACCACCCGCACCGATGGGGTGGGCGACACCGGGATGGTTGACCTCGGCGTTCATTACCCGCCATTTTTCGGCGCGCCGCGGCTGTGGATGCCTTTCATGCGTCTGGGGCAATAGCGGGCGAGTAGCCGCGTTGGCGCAGTGACGCACGGTCAGTCGCCGACGACGTTGTCACGCCGGAGGCGTGACCTAGTTTTTGGACACGAGCGACTCCTGGAGATGCGGATCTCCAGGAGTCGTTTTTGTGCGTGGTGGCCCGGTTGTGATGTGTATCATGGCTCACTGCGACGCGCCATCCGGCATTCTATAATGAAGGGCGTGATGATTGATCGAAAGCAAACGCCCATGAGCACACAGCCGTTTCATGCCCCCCTTCCATTCATCCTGATGCCCGGTCTCCAGCGCCGCGTATGGATTGCCTGCCTTGTTCTGAGCTTGTTGACTGCGTCCTTACCGGGATGCAGTCGCGCGTATCAGGCGATTACGGTTTGCCCCAGCGGCTGTATGTTCACCGCGATCCAGGAAGGTATCGCCCATGCCGCGGCCGGCGACGTGGTGATGATCGGCGCGGGCGTCTACCAGGAAAACATCGTGCTGGCGGCCGGGGTGTCGCTGCAGGGCGCGGGCGCGAGCGCGACGATCATTGACGGCGGCCAACGCAACAGCGTGGTGCGCGGTCTGAGCGCTGCCATTGGGCCGGATGTGGCGCTGACCGAGATGACCCTGCGCAACGGTCGCGCGGTGAACGGCGGTGGGATGTTGCTGCAGGGCGCCAGCCCCACCCTGCGCAACCTCATGATCGAAGACTGCCAGGCGGTGGCGCTCGGTGGGGGCCTGGCGGTGCTCAACAGCGGTGCGCCGGCGCTGCAAGGGGTGACCCTGCGCAACAATCGCGCCGCGAACGGCGGTGGCCTGGGCATTTCCGGCGTGACGGCACGCGCGCAGATGACCGCCGGCGCCCTCGATGATAACAGCGCCACCACCGCCGGCGGCGCCGCATATGTTGGTTTGCGTGGCTCCCTGCAACTGCTGGGTGTTGAGCTGACGAACAACCAGTCGTCACAGTCTGGCGGTGGTGTGCTGTTTGCCCAGCAGAGCACAGGCCAGATCGAAGACAGCACATTGACCGGTAACGTGGCCGTCGCAGGTCATGGCGGCGCGGTGATTATTCAAGACCAGGCGAACGCTGCGCTGCGTCGCAACACGTTCCGCAGTAACCAGGCGCTGGCGGCGAACGCCATTGGCGGCGCGGTCAAGATCTACGCCACCGGCACGGCAACCGTGACGCTGACAATGAATTGGTTCGAGAACAACCAGGCCGCGAGCGGCGGCGCGGTGCATATTCAAGGCGCGCATGTTGAGGTGCTGGCCAACACCTTCGTCGGCAACTCGGCGACCCAATTCGGCGGCGCGCTGGTAGCCACCGACAGCACGCAGATGCTGGTGCAAGACAACACCTTTGCCCGTAACAGCGCCGGTGTGGATGGCGGCGCCCTGGTGATTCAGCATGGATCGAGCGGGCAGGTCATCGGCAACAGCTTCACCGACAATCGCGCCAGCATGGTCAATGGCAACGGCGGTGCAATCAAGGTTTACAGCGCCTCATCGCCCCTGATCCACAAAAACCTGATCGAGCGCAATGAGGCAAGAGACGGCGGCGGTCTCTACATCGAAACCCTGTCGGCATCGGTTGTGACCCAAAACACCATTCGCGACAATCACAGCGCGGCTTACGGCGGCGGGGTGGGCATTCGCGAGGCCTCACCCACACTGCGCGCCAATGAGATCACTTTCAACCAGAGCGACCTGAACGGCGGCGGCCTGTTCATCACCGACGATTCGTCGGTGACCCTGGACGCCAACACGATCAGCCACAACACCGCGCGCGGCTCCGGCGGCGGCCTGGTCTTTCTGGCCTCGACGGGCGCAATGACCGGCAACGTACTTACGGCCAACCAGGCGTTGGGTACCGCGGCCGGCGGCCAACCGGGCGGGCATGGCGGCGGCATGTTGCTCAGCGGCAGCAACCTGTCGGCAAGTCACAACATCATCCAGGGCAACCGGGCCGCCAACCTGGGCGGAGGCGCGGCCATTCAGACCAACAGTCAACCCATTTTGAATCAGAACCACTGGGTGAGCAACGAAGCGACGCAGGGCGGTGGTATCTTTGTGACCGACGCTTCCTCAGTGCAGGTGCGCGGTAATGTCTTCTGGCGTAATCGCGCCAGCGACAGCGGCGGCGGTCTGTTGCTGGATGGCGGAAGCGCCGTCCTGGAAGACAACGACCTGGCCTTCAATCAGGCCCTCATCTACGGCGGCGGGCTGCTGATCCAGGCCGATGCCGTGGTGCGCCTGCGGAACAACCTGGTTCATGACGGCACATTCGGCAACGCGGTCGCGCTCGATCGCAGCGCGATCTATGTCGCCGACGCACACGTGGACATTGGCGGCCAGACGATCGTCAACAACCGCGGCGCCGGCTTGAGCCTGGGCGCGGGGGCCGTGGTGACGCTGACCGAGACGATCCTCACGGCCAATGATGTCGGCATCACGGCCGTTACAGGCAGCCAGGCCACTCTGCTGCGTAACGATTTGTGGGCCAATGCCACCGGTAACTACCGCGGCTTGGTTGCCGGCGCGACCGATCTGACCCTGAATCCGTTGTTCGCCACCGGGCCGTTGGGGAATTTCTATCTGAGCCAAATGGCAGCGGGCCAGGGTGCCACCAGCCCGCTGGTTGATACCGGCGCCCACACGGCGGCTGAGCTTGGACTGGATCAACTGACCACGCGCACCGATAGTATCCCTGACACAGGCCTGGTGGACCTGGGAATCCATTACCCGCCATTCACCGGCCGGCCGCGTGTTTGGCTGCCCGTGGCGCTGAGCGGGCATTGATGGTGACGACGCTGAGGAAGCGACTATGTGCATCATCGCCTGTTGTGTAATAAACTTCTCTGATCTGCCTCCACGTGTTATAATCCGTGCATTGTGCCCCTCTGTATATTGGAATTTAGATTCCATTTTCCCTGTTGCATTTGGAAGAGGTGGTTTATGTGGTGTTTCAAGTTGGCAGGCGGCGGACGTACGGCGTTGAGCGCCTTGCTCGGATTGCTGCTTCTGTGGCCGGGTATCGCCGTGGCCGTCGCGCCGGGCGCGACGATTACCGTCTGTCCGTCCGGCTGTATGTTTACGCGTATTCAGGATGGGATCAATAATGCGGCCGCCGGCGATACCGTGTCTGTCAGCGCCGGCGTGTATAGCGAGAATTTGCAGTTGCGCGCCGGTGTGGTGGTCGAGGGCGCGGATGCGGCCACGACGATCGTGGACGCCGGCCAGCGCAACAGTGTGGTGCGGGCCACTCTGAGCAGCATTGGGGTCAGCACCGTGGTGCGCAGGTTGACCCTGCGCAACGGGCGCGCGCCGGCTGGCGCTGGCGTCTTGATTCAGGCGGCGGCGCCTACCCTGGAAGACCTGATTATCGAGAATAATCAAGCCAGCGGTACCGGGGGCGGCATCGCGGTGCTCGGCGGTGGCCGCGTGGTGATGACAGACAGCATCCTGCGCAACAATGTGGCGGGAACAACCGGCGGCGCCGCTTTCTTCGACGCGCTGACGTTTGGCGCGATCAGGAGCAGCGATCTGCTCAATAATCAGGCGCAGAACGGCGGCGGACTGTACAGCGCCAACGCCACTGTAACCATCAGTGACACGCTGTTCAGCACCAACCAGGCCGCGCAGCACGGCGGCGGCGCGGTCTTTGCGCAGGGCAGTGGCGGAGAGGTGCAGTTCAGCACGTTCGAGAACAATGTGGCGGTGGCCGGTCATGGCGGCGCGGTCGTGGCGCAGGATGGGGCCAGCACCGCGCTGCGCAACAATGTGTTTCGCAACAACCGCACGCAGGCGTCAAATGCCATTGCCGGTGCGGTGAAAATCTTCTCCGCGGCTACTTCACCGATCGCCAATAATCTGTTCGAGGGCAATCAGAGCGTGGATGGCGGGGGATTGATGGTGCAAGCTGCGAATGTCAGCGTCACGGGCAACACCTTCCGCAACAACCTGGCGACGCGTTTTGGCGGCGGCATGGTGGCTAACCAAAGCGCGCAAGTGAGCGTCAGTCAGAACGTTTTTGATCAAAATCGGGCCGGCGTGGATGCGGGGGCGCTGATTGTGCAGTACAGTTCGGGCGGCGACGTAACGCGCAACACATTCACCAATAATCGCGCCAGCACGACCAACGGCAACAGCGGCGCGATCAAGGTTTACAACCTGTCCAACCCGGTCATCAGCCAGAATGTGATCGAGAATAACGAAGCCAAGGATGGCGGCGGCATCTATGTGGAGCTGCTCTCGACGCCGCTCATCATGGGCAACGTCATCCGTTCGAATCGCAGCGCCGAGTATGGCGGCGGCATCGGCGTCACCTCCGGCTCGCGGCCGATCATTCGTGACAACCTGATTGACAGCAATACCAGCGGTCTGAACGGCGGCGGCGTTTTTGTCAACGACCAAGCCAGCGTTACCCTTGAACGCAACACGATCACCCACAATGTGGCGGCGGCATTGGGCGGCGGGGTGGTTTTTCTCTCGGCCGGCGGTCAGTTGCGTGCCAACAGCATCAGTAGCAATGAGGCAGGCACGCATGGCGGCGGCCTGGTGTTGAACGCCAGCGACCTCACCGCGCAAAACAACACGATCAGCCAGAATGTGGCTGCACAACTGGGCGGCGGCGTGCTGGTGCAAGGCGGCAGCACACCGACCATGCTGAACAACACGATCAACGGCAACCAGGCGGCCATCGGCGCGGGCATTGCGTTTTTCAGCAGCGGCGGCACCTGGGATGGCAACCAGGTGGGGGCCAATCACGCCAGCGGCGGCGGCGGTGGAATTCTGATCAATGCCGGCAATCCGCAGATCCTCAACGGTCAGTTGTTCAATAACACGGCTGTTACCTTTGGCGGCGGTTTCCTGATCCAGGCCAATGCCGCGCCAACGATCTCGAACAATGAGATTCGCTACAACACGGCCGCCAATGCGGGCGCCGGTGTGCATGTCGCCGCGTCGCAGCCGGTGATCCGCAACAACACCATCACGAACAATGCGGGGGAAGGGGTCAACATTGTAGCCGCGTCGGACGTTGATCTGACGGAGAACATCATCACGAGCAACGTGGTGGGTGTGCGGGTTGAGGCGTCGAGCCAGGCGGCACTGGTGCGCAACAATGTCTGGAACAACTCCGATGCCAACTACCGCGGCGCGGAGGGGGGCAGTAGCGATGTTTCGCTCGATCCGCTCTACATCCGCGGCCCGTTTGGACAGTTCTACCTGAGCCAGGTGGCGGCCGGGCAGGGCCGCAACAGCCCATTGGTGGACGCGGGCACGCAGACGGCCGCGTCATTGGGGCTTGACCGCTGGACCACGCGCACCGATGGCGTGGGCGAC
This sequence comes from Candidatus Amarolinea dominans, assembly GCF_016704685.1. Taxonomy (NCBI): domain Bacteria; kingdom Bacillati; phylum Chloroflexota; class Caldilineae; order Caldilineales; family Candidatus Amarolineaceae; genus Candidatus Amarolinea; species Candidatus Amarolinea dominans. The sequence goes on along the minus strand of NZ_JADIZS010000010.1, from coordinate 38,110 downwards.
AGCGGCCTGGTGGACCTGGGGGTGCATTATCCGGTGTTCAGCGGCCGGCCGCGGCTGTGGCTACCGCGGCTGAACATAGATCAGCCGTAGCGATTGAAATCGCGTCTGGTGGGTCCACCTGCGTGGACGCGATGCTGGTCGGCGGCGCCGGTTGGCGATTGAAATCGCACCTCACGGGCGTCCCGCCGGGCGTCCACCTGCGTGGACGCAATCCGGGTCGGCGGCGCCGGTTGGCGATTGAAATCGCACCTCACGGGCGTTCCGCCGGGCGTCCACCTGCGTGGACGCAATCCGGGTCGGCGGCGCCGGTCGGCGATTGAAATCGCACCTCACGGGCGTTCCGCCGGGCGTCCACCTGCGTGGACGCAATCCGGGTCGGCGTAGGCCGACCTGGCGGCGGAACGCCCCTTCGCCCCGAATTCATTCGGCGGCGGCGCCGGTTGGCGATCGAAATCGCACCTCACGGGCGTTTCGCCGGGCGTCCGTGGACGCAATCCGGGTCGGCGTAGGCCGACCTGGCGGCGGAACGCCCCTTCGCCCCGAATTCATTCGGCGGCGGCCGTAGCGGAACGCCCCTTCGCCCCGAATTCATTCGGCGGCGAGGATCTGAAAGAAGTTGAGATGCTTGCTCTGGCCGTCCGCGTGGTAGGTTGTGGCGACCTGCAGGTCGGCGGCGGCCGCCAGGTCGTTGGCTTCGGCCGGGGTGACGTGATGCACGTAGCGCAGACCCTGGCCGTCGCGACGCCAATCGAGCAGCGCGTCGCCGGGATCCATCTCGCCGGCCGTGAGGCCGATGGTTTCCCAGGGGAGTTGGCGCTGGCGCCAGCGCGCTTCGTCCAGGAATTGCCAATAGGAGACGACCAGCACGCCCGCGGGCGCCAGCAGCCGCGCCGCCTGGCGCAGAACCGTGGCGCGCAAATCAAAGCCGGGCAGGTGATGCAGCAGCGCCAGCGCGTAGATGGCATCGAACCGGACGCCGGTCGGCAGCAGGGGCAGCACGGCCGCCGGCCAATCAGGCGCGGTGACATCGGCCAAGAGTAACTGCGCCCGCACCGTGGCTAACGAGGCCACCGTGCGGGCCGCCGCGTGCAGCAAGCCCGCGCTGGCATCCAGACCGATGTAGGTCAGCGACGGGCGCTGATTCGCCAGCCAGCCAGCCAGGCGCGCCTGGCCGCAGCCCAGGTCGAGCACGATGGGCGTCGGCGGCAGAAAGGGCAGGCTGGGCAGAAGTCCAGCCTGATTGACGCCGCGTGTGCGGGCAAAAGCGCCCGCGCATGTGGTGTAGAACTGGCGATTGAGCGTCAGCAGACGTTGCGCGGTGTCCATCTTCATGCGGGCATTGTAGCATAAGAATCAAAGCGCATGATATAAGGCATGATATAATGTAGGCAATGTAGGCAATGTAGGCAATGTAGGCAATGTAGGCAATGTAGGCTCATGAACATGAGCATAAGAGCGCATAGAACACTGTCATGACAAACGACTCGTATTTGGGCGAAAAATCTGATCCGTTCGACCCTGCACGCCTGGCTCAATGGCGCCGTGCGCATGCCGATCCTCTGGATCTGACGGCGCATGAGGACGCGCTGTTGGCGCTGCTGGCTGAGGTGCAGACCGTGCGCACCTGGTCTCAGCGCACGCTCGACCGCCTGATTCGCCAGCACCTGGGGCCGGCGGGGGCGGCCCGGTTTACACGCGACCGCCTGGTGCAGGCCTATCAAGCCCTGGTGGACGCGGGCAAACTCGATTTTGAACGTGAGACGCTGACGCGGCTGCAGCGCAAACCGACGCGCACCATTTCCGGGGTGGCGCCTGTGGCTGTCCTGACCAAACCCTACGCCTGCCCCGGCGCTTGCATTTTTTGTCCCACCGACGAGTGGATGCCCAAGAGTTATCTGCGGGATGAGCCGGGCGCGCAGCGTGCGTACCTGGAACAGTTCGACCCTTTTTCGCAGACGGCCGGCCGCATCGCCGCGCTGGAGACGATCGGCCACGCCGCCGACAAGATCGAGCTGTTGATTTTGGGCGGCACCTGGTCAGCCTACCCGCGCCACTACCAGGAAACGTTCGTGCTGCGCTGCCTGGAAGCCATGAACGAGCAGCCGGCGGTCAACCTGGCGGAGGCGCAGCGCCACAATGAGTCCGCGCCGCATCGCAACGTGGGACTGGTCATCGAGACGCGACCCGATTGGATCACGCCGCAGGAGGTCCTGTGGCTGCGGCGCCTGGGCGTCACCAAGGTGCAACTGGGGATTCAGAGCCTGGATGACCGTATCCTGGCGTTGAACAAGCGCGGGCACACCGTGGAGCAGAGCCGCCGCGCGGTGCGTCTGTTGCGCGCGGCCGGTTTCAAGCTGCATCTGCACTGGATGCCCAATCTGCTGGGCGCGACGCCAGAGAGCGATCTGGCCGATTTTCAGCGCCTGTGGAGCGACCCTGCCTTGCGGCCGGACGAGCTGAAGATTTACCCCTGCTCGCTGCTGGAAGGAACGGAGTTGATGGCGCATTGGCGTGCGGGTCATTATCGGCCCTACACGCGGGGCGAACTGCTGGAACTGCTCATCGGCTGCAAGGCGCTAGTGCCGCCCGATTGCCGGCTCAACCGCGTGATTCGCGACATTCCGTCTGACCACATCGTGGCCGGCAACCGGACGGTGAACCTGCGTCAGGTGGTGCAGCAGGAGATGGCGCGCCGCGGGCTGATCTGTCACTGCATTCGCTGCCAGGAGGTGCGCGGCCATGCCATCGAAGCGCAGCATTTGACCCTGGACACCGTGAGCCACCCGACCGACATCAGCCAGGAGTGGTTCCTGCGCATGCTCACGCCTGCCGGGCGCCTGGCCGGTTTCTTGCGGCTGTCCCTGCCGCGGCCTTTCGATGCGGCCAATCCTCTGACGCCGGCCGACGTGAGCGCGGAGATTCAGGGCGCGGCGATGATTCGTGAGGTTCATGTGGTTGGGCCGGCCCTGGTGGTGGGCGCGGACAGCCGCGGCGAGGCGCAGCATGTGGGCGTGGGCCGCCGGCTTGTGGCCGCGGCGCAGGAGTTGGCGCAGGCGCAGGGCTTCAAACAACTGACCGTCATTGCGGCCGCCGGTACGCGGGACTACTACCGGCGCCTGGGCTTCGAGCTGGGCGATTTGTACATGCACCTTCGGCTGTGAACCCGGTCTTCAGACCGGCGCCGCCGTAAGGAAGCGCGCTTTGAGACGGAGGGCGTCGTCACGCCGGAGACGTGACCTACGGTTCAGGCGAGCCGGACGAGGGCCGAGGCTGGCGCCGCCGGTTTATTTCTTGAATGTTCATCAACCGCCGGCGGGCGCAGAGGACCGGCCTTGCACCATACCCTGCCGTGCCGAGGCGATCGTATTGGCCAGGAAAAGGAGTATCGCAATCACGTTGAACATGCCACCCCAGGCGCGCAACGCTTGCTGGGGCGCCAGGTCGCCCGCCACGCGCAGCAGCAGGGAGAGGTGCAGCAGGAGCAGATGGGCGAAGAAGGCGGGGCGGAAGGGCATCTCGATGCGCAGCACGGCCGGCAGGATGATGGGGCCGTGGCCGAAGATCATGGAGAAGACGAAGCCGAGCAGGATCATGTGCAGCATGGCGTCATAGGGCGGCCCGGCCAGGAAGCGCTCGCCCCACACGGCCCAGGCGCCGCCGGCCAGCATCAGCCAGAGGTAGCCGGGGAGCAGGCAGGCCGCAATGAACTGCGCCAACCCCTGTTTGCGGATGGTGCGCCGGGCGATGTCGAAGCGCAGCAGCCAGGCGCCCAGTCCGCACAGCCCCAGTCCGGCCACGCGCACGCCCCAGGCCAGGTTGAACAGTGAGAGCGCCAGGCCGGCCACGAACAGCGCGATGATGAGCAAGAACGAACGCATGATGCCGGGCCGCAGCATGAGCACGCGCGAGAGTTCCAGGCGCTCACCGGCCACGGTGACCACCAGGAAGCCGACCCACCAGGGCACCACAGACGCCAGCGGACTTCCCAACAGCCACAACAGATTGCCCACCACCCAGAGCGCGGCGCCGCTCCCCATGACCGCGCTGGCGCTGTCCGGGCGCAGGCGGTAGATCGCCACGAAGATGATCGTCAGGACCAGGCTGGCGAGGAGCAGGAGCAGCGGCGCAACCGGCATAGGCAGGCCGAGGAGCAGCGCCAGCCCGCCCAGCGCCGCGGCCAGCGGCGCAGCATAGGCCCAGGGGCGGTTCAACCCCACCGCGCGCTCCAGGCAGATGAGGGTGCCGAGGAAGCCGCAGATCATGAACGGGCCGTGATTGGCGGCCAGACCTGCGCTGAGCGGCGGCAGTTGCCAACCGATGCGCAGCAGGCCGGCCCACAGTCCGGCCAGCAGACTCAACGCGCCCAGCAGCAGGAAGGGCGGGCGCGAGCGCAAAGTAAAATGAGAGAGGAAGTTAGGTGATTTCATAGGGCCGCAGTATGCGGCAAGAAGGGCAAACTGTCAAGCCCGGAGAAACATAAATCACCATCTCATGTGCATCTCGCGCCGGAAAACCGAGGGTACTATTCGCAAACGGCCACTGCTGGTTTATCATGTTCCGGCAGTCATTCACGAAACTTCTGCAACCGATCTCCTGCATGTCTTGTGAGCAGTCTGACAGTCCGCCAGGTTCGGAAAAGGAGTACATCACCATGTCTACTACGCATTCACTCGTCACATCCCCTGCACGTCTTCTTCGATACGCCGCGCCTGCATTTCACACGGCCCGGCGCACCATACAGATCGTACTGTACGCTGCGCTGCTGCTGGCGATTGTGCTTGGCGCAGCGCCCGCCGCCGCGCTGTCTCAGGCCCAACCGGCTGCCATTTCCGCGGCCTCGCTGCTCAACCCCGACGGCACGCTGAGATTGGACGGCGCAGCCAGCGGCGCAATCAACTTGAGCGGGTGGAACGTGTCGCTGGATCCTCAGCGCGGGCCGGTCTTTGCCCCTGCCCTGGCGCCGGCCGGCAAGTGGGACAATGTTGGCTCGAGCGGATTGAATAACGGTTCGCTCAGCGGACAAGTCAATGCCATCGCCATCAGCGGGACGGATGTCTATGTGGGCGGCGCCTTTACGAATGTGAACAACGGCGGGACCTCGCTCCCCGAAGCCGATTACATCGCCAAATGGGACGGGACGAACTGGTCTGCGCTCGGCTCGGACGGCGCGGGCAACGGCTCGCTCAATAACAGCGTCTTCGCCATCGCCATCAGCGGGACGGATGTCTATGTGGGCGGCGGCTTTACGAATGTCAACAACAACGGCACCTCGCTCCCCGAAGCCGATTACGTCGCCAAATGGGATGGCGAACCTGGTCCAGCCTCGGCTCGAACGGCGCGAGCAACGGCTCGCTCGGCTTCTCCGTCTACACCATCGCCATCAGCGGGACAGATGTCTATGTGGGCGGCCTCTTTCTGAATGTGAACAACGGCGGGACCTCGCTCACCGCCGCCGATTACATCGCCAAATGGGACGGGACGAACTGGTCTGCGCTCGGCTCGAACGGCGCGGGCAACGGCTCGCTCAATAACACCGTCTTCGCCATCGCCATCAGCGGGGCGGATGTCTATGTGGGCGGCTTCTTTGCGAATGTGAACAACAACGGGACCTCGCTCACCGCCGCCGATTACGTCGCCAAATGGAACGGCAGTGCCTGGTCCGCGCTCGGCTCGAACGGCGCGAGCAACGGCTCGCTCAATTACAGCGTCTTCGCCATCGCCATCAGCGGGACAGATGTCTATGTGGGCGGCGCCTTTACGAATGTGAACAACAACGGAACCTCGCTCACCGCCGCCGATTTCGTCGCCAAATGGAACGGCAGTGCCTGGTCCGCGCTCGGCTCGAACGGCGCAAGCAACGGCTCGCTCAGCGCCACCGTCTATGCCATCGCCATCAGCGGGACAGATGTCTATGTGGGCGGCAATTTTACCAATGTCAACAACGCCGGGACCTCGCTCCCCGAAGCCGACCGCATCGCCAAATGGGACGGGACGAGCTGGTCCGCGCTCGGCTCGGACGGCGCGGGCAACGGCGCAATCAGCGGCGTCAGCGTCGTCAACGCCATCGCCGTCAGCGGGACGGATGTCTATGTGGGCGGCTCTTTCAGTAATGGCGGGAGTGCGCCGACGGCCGACTATATCGGCAAATGGAACGGCAGCGCCTGGTCCGCGCTCAGCTCGAACGGCGTCGTGGAAGGTTCGTTCAACGGTGTAGTCAGAGCCATCGCGGTCAGCGGGACGAATGTGTATGTAGGCGGCTCCTTTACGAATGTCTTGAACAACGGGACAGTGCTTACCGCCGCCGATTACATCGCCAAATGGGACGGCAGTAACTGGTCTGCGCTCGGCTCAAACGGCGCTGGCAACAGCTCAATCAACGGCGCCGTCCAGGCCATCGCCATCAGCGGGACGGATGTCTATGTGGGCGGTGCGTTCTCGGATGTGAACAACGCCGGGACCTCGCTCACCGCCGCCGATTACATCGCCAAATGGAACGGCAGCGCCTGGTCCGCGCTCGGCTCGAACGGCGCGGGCAACGGCTCGCTCAGCGGCGCCGTCAATGCCATCGCCACCAGCGCGACAGATGTCTGTGTGGGCGGCAACTTTACGGACGTGAATAACGGCGGGACGTCGCTCACTGCCGCCGATTATGTCGCCAAATGGGATGGCAGCGCCTGGTCCGCGCTCGGCTCGAACGGCGCGAGCGGCGGCTCGCTCAGCGGCGCCGTCAATGCCATCGCCATCAGCGGGACGAATGTCTATGTGGGCGGCAACTTTACGGATGTCAACAACAACGGGACCTCGCTCACCGCCGCCGATTACGTCGCCAAATGGAACGGCACAAACTGGTCCGCGCTCGGCTCGAACGGCGCGGGCAACGGCTCGCTCAATGGCTGGGTCTATGCCATCGCCATCAGCGGGACGGATGTGTACGTGGGCGGCCTCTTTACGAATGTCAACAATGGCGGGACCTCGCTCACCGCCGCCGACTGCATCGCCAAATGGGACGGGACGAACTGGTCCGCGCTGGGTTCGAACGGCGCGGGCGGCGGTTCGATCGGCAGCACCGTCTATGCCCTCGCGGTCAACGGGACGGATGTCTATGTGGGCGGAGGCTTTATAGATGTGAGCAACGGCGGGACGTCGCTCACTGCCGCCGATTACGTCGCCAAATGGGACGGGACGAACTGGTCGGCGCTGGGTTCGAACGGCGCGGGCGGCGGCTCGCTCAGTAGCAACGTCTATGCCCTTGCACCTGACAGCGAGGACCTGTACGTGGGCGGTCCATTCTTCAACGTCAACAACGGCGGGGCGGTCATCACGGACGCCGACTATTTTGCGGCGTATGGCTTCGCGTTCTCTGCCACCCCGACGCCAACCCCCACCGAGATAGGACCACCCCACCCCACCGCCACCCCACGACGCCCCGACCCCCCCCCCCCCCACCGAGACGCCGACGGACACGCCAGTTCCGTTCACCGCCACCCCCACCGAGACGCCAGTTCCGCCCACCGCCACCCCCACTTTGACAGCGACCGACACGCCAGTCCCGCCTACCGTCACCCCCACCGAGACGCCGACGGACACGCCCAGTTCCGTTCACCGTCACTCCCACCGAGACGCCGACGGACACGCCAACGCCCACTCCCACCGATACGTCAACCCCAACCCCAACGGCCATGCCGACGGATACGCCCACCAACACGCCCACCCCAACCGATACGCCCACGGCCATGCCGACGGATACGCCCACCAACACGCCCACCCCAACCGATACGCCCACGGCCACACCGACGGAGACGCCAACCAACACCCCAACCCCGACGGAGACGCCGACCGCCACCCCCACGGCCACACCTTCCATCCCCCTGCTCTTCAGCGCCGACGGCCTCGCCACCGGCGTCCTCACCTACACCATGGCCATCCCCGGCCAACCGTTCACCGTCAGTATCTACGTGTCCGAAGACACACTGCTCAACGGCGGAGATAAACGCACCTCGGTGGTGACCATCCTGCCCACCGCCGCGGCCGGCCGCAAACGCTTCGCCCTCGGCGCCGAGATCGTGCTGCCGGTCGTGGACTCCAAGCAGGACTACTACCTCCTGGCCGTCTCGTCCCTGGGCCACACCGCCCTCTTCACCGGCGTCTATCACCTGCCCGCATCGCCCATCTACGTGCATGGCGATGAACTCACCGGCGACGCCGTCATCGTCAGCGGCGACGGCGGTACGATGACCGTGAATTTCAACGGCACAAGTTACAACTACTCAACCCCGGATGTCACCGCCCTCTCCGTGCGCACCCACGGCGGCGACGATGCCGTTGATGTCTCCGGGCTGACCGCCGCGCTCCCTTCGGTCCAGATCGGCGGGGCAGGCAACGATCAACTCTCCGGCGGCATGGGCAATGACACCCTGCGCGGCGGAACCGGCGACGACTCCCTCAGCGGCGGCCCCGGCAGCGACTCCCTCAACGGCGCCGAAGGCAACGATGCCCTCTTCGGCGGCGCCGGCGACGACACCCTGTTCGGTCGCGAGGGCAGCGATGCGCTCGACGGCGGCGCCGACAGCGACACCGCCAACTACCAGGCCACCACAGGCCCCATCGCCCTCAACCTGGCCGTCGGCGTTGCCAGCAACGACGGCAACGGCAGCAGCGACACCCTGGCGCTCAACACCATCGAGATTGTCAGCAGCTCCAGCTTCGACGACGTCATCATCGGCGACGACAACGCCAATACCCTCAACGGCGGCGATGGCAACGACACGATCAACGGCGGCGCAGGTGCGGACACGATCAACGGCGGCAATGGCAATGACCTGCTCAACGGTGACGCGGGCAACGACACCCTCTACGGCAAGGCCGGCAACGACACCATGAACGGCGGCGATGACAACGACACGCTCTACGGCGGCACCGAGAGCGGCGCCAACGATGACATCCTCAACGGCGACGCGGGCGATGACTTCCTCTACGGCCAGACCGGCAACGACACCCTCAACGGCGGCGCGGGCAACGACAAGCTCAGCGGCGACGCCGGCAACGACACCCTGAATGGCGGAACCGGCGCGGACACACTGCTCGGCGACGCGGGTAACGACACCCTCTACGCCGGCGGCGGCTGCGGCGGCGACGGCGCCCTCGACACGGTCAAGGGCGGCAGCGGAACCGACACCGCCTACGACGTCCTCAGCGACCCCGACGCCATCAACACCGTGGAAAGCGTGGTCTGCTAAACCTGAAACACGCTCACCCTCTTCCCCCCTTCTCCTCTCCGCTGCGCGGAGAGGAGAAGGGGCCGGGGGTTGAGGTGAGCTGCACTACCGCCGTGAGGGAATGTATGTTATAATTTGGGCTGCCTTTGTAATGTCCAAATCAGCCTTCTCAGGAGTAGCCAGATGTTCGATACAACAGTAATGCTTCCCAAAGAAACGGCTCAGGCGCTTGTCGAACTGACAGGTGAAGCGAGGGTAGACACCGCCTTGACCAGGGTGATTCGGGATTTTGCTCGCCAAAAGCTCATGGAACTCGAAACCGGGTTGCGCCAGTTCGAAGCCAAGTACGGCATGTCCTTCGAGACTTACCGCCGTCTGTGGGAAAGCGAAGATCGCCCGGAGTACTACACATTCGAGGCAGAGAACGATTATCTCATGTGGGAAGGGCTGGTCACGCGGCGAAACCGACTTACGGGAAGTTTTGCATGGCTGCCATGACGACGATCCAACTTCTCCACGAATTACGCCGTGTCTGCTATGATTCTTCGCTGGTAGACCGCCTCGAAGAACGCATATTGGATGTTGATGTCTTGCATGTTCGGGTTCACCTTGCCCAATCTGATACTTTCATCAATGTCTTCTATAACCTGGCGACTGACAAAACTGCGTTCGCATTGGTTCGAGACGGACGACGAATTTACGGCGCAGATAACGCCAAGACGGGTTGGCATTATCATCCTTTCGCCGATCCGGATCAGCATGTTACGTGCCATGAGATGTCGTTTTCTGAATTCTTGCGATCAGTGGAAATTCACCTGAACCCTTAGTTAGCCAAAAACATTTTCGCTCGATGCATTTCGTAGGATCAGAGCCGGCCATGTGGCCGGCTCTGTGCTTTTCCAACGCTCCAATCTGCCGCTGCAGAATACCAATCATCTCGCGCCGGATGAACCGAGGATACTATTCGTAAACGAGTAATGCTGGTTTATCATGTTCCGGCAGTCATTCACGAAACTTCTGCAACCGATCTCCTGCATGTCTCATGAGCAGTCTGACAGTCCGCCAGGTTCGGAAAAGGAGTACATCACCATGTCTACTACGCATTCACTCGTCGCATCCCCTGCACGTCTTCTTCGATACACCGCGCCCGCATCTCACACGGCCCGGCGCACCACGCAGATCGTACTGCACACTGCGCTGCTGCTGGCGATTGTGCTTGGCGCCGCGCCCGCCGCCGCGCTGTCCCAGGCCCAACCGGCCGCCATTCCCGCGGCCTCGCTGCTCAACCCCGACGGCACGCTGAGATTGGACGGCGCAGCCAGCGGCGCAATCAACCTGAGCGGGTGGAACGTGTCGCTGGACCCGCAGCGCGGGCCGGTCTTTGCCCCTGCCCTGGCGCCGGCCGGCGAGTGGGGTAAGGTCGGCACGAGCGGCATGAACAACGGTTCGCTCGTCGGCCCCGTCTATGCCATCGCCATCAGCGGGACGGATGTGTATGTGGGCGGCTTCTTTCTGAATGTGAACAACGCCGGAACCTCGCTCACCGCCGCCGATTACGTCGCCAAATGGAACGGCAGCAACTGGTCCGCGCTCGGCTCGGGCAGTGCTGGCAACGGTTCGCTAGGTGGCGCCGTCAATGCCATCGCCATCAGCGAGACGGATGTCTATGTGGGCGGCTTCTTTACGAATGTGAACAACGCCGGGACCTCGCTCCCCGAAGCCGATTACGTCGCCAAATGGGATGGCAGTGCCTGGTCCGCGCTCGGCTCGAACGGCGCGAGCAACGGCTCGCTCAATAGCGGCGTCAAAACCATCGCCACCAGCGGGACAGATGTCTATGTGGGCGGCAACTTTACGAACGTGAACAACAACGGGGCCCCGCTCCCCACCGCCGATTACGTCGCCAAATGGAACGGCAGTGCCTGGTCCGCGCTCGGCTCGAACGGCTGGAGCGACGGCTCGCTCAACTCACAAGTCAATGCCATCGCCATCAGCGGGACGGATGTCTATGTGGGCGGCTTCTTTCTGAATGTGGGCAACAACGGGACCTCGCTCAACGCCGCCGATTACGTCGCCAAATGGGACGGCAGCAACTGGTCCGCGCTCGGCTCGAACGGCGCGGGCAACGGCTCGCTCAGCGGATCAGTCAATGTCATCGCCATCAGCGGGACGGATGTCTATGTGGGCGGCAGTTTTCTGAATGTGAACAACAACGGGACCTCGCTCCCCGCCGCCGATTACGTCGCCAAATGGAACGGCAGCGCCTGGTCCGCGCTCGGCACGGGCAGCGCTGGCAACGGCTCAATCAACGGCGTCGTCAGCGCCATCGCCATCAGCGGGACGGACGTCTATGTGGGTGGCAATTTCTATAATGTGAACAACAACGCGACCTCGCTCCCCGAAGCCGATTACGTCGCCAAATGGGACGGGACGAACTGGTCCAGCCTCGGCTCGAACGGCGCGGGCGACGGCTCGCTCAACAGCGGCGTCTTCGCCATCGTCGTCAGCGGGACGGATGTCTATGTGGGCGGCGGTTTCAGTAATGGCGGGAGTGCGCCGGCAGCCGACTATATCGGCAAATGGAATGGCAGCGCCTGGTCCGCGCTCGGCTCGAACGGCGTCGTGGAGGGTTCGTTCAACGGTACAGCCAGAGCCATCGCGGTCAGCGGAACGAATGTGTATGTAGGCGGCTCCTTTACGAATGTCTCGAACAACGGGACAGTGCTTACCGCCGCCGATTACATCGCCAAATGGGACGGCAGTAACTGGTCTGCGCTCGGCTCGGGCAGCGCTGGCAACGGCTCAATCAACGGCACCGTCTACGCCATCGCCATCAGCGGGACGGATGTCTATGTGGGCGGTACGTTCGCGGATGTGAACAACGCCGGGACCTCGCTCCCCGAAGCCGATTACATCGCCAAATGGAACGGCAGCGCCTGGTCTGCGCTCGGCTCGAACGGCGCGAGCGGCGGCTCGCTCACCGGCGCCGTCTATACCATCGCCATCAGCGGGACGGATGTTTACGTGGGCGGCGGCTTTTTCAATATAACCAACGGCGGGATCTCCCTCCCCGAAGCCGATTACATCGCCAAATGGAACGGCAGCGCCTGGTCCGCGCTCGGCTCGAACGGCGCGAGCGGCGGCTCGCTCAGCGGACAAGTCAATGCTATCACCATCAGCGGGACGGATGTCTATGTGGGCGGCACCTTTACGGATGTGAATAACGACGGGACCCCCCTCCCCGAAGCCGATTACATCGCCAAATGGGACGGCAGTAACTGGTCCGCGCTCGGCTCGGGCAGCGCTGGCAACGGCTCGCTCAGCGGACGAGTCAACGCCATCGCCATCAGCGGGACGAATATGTACGTGGGCGGCGGCTTTACGAATGTCAACAATGGCGGGACCTCCCTTCCCGAAGCCGATTACGTCGCCAAATGGAACGGCAGCGCCTGGTCCGCGCTCGGCTCGGGCATCGCTGGCAACGGCTCGCTTAACGGCAGCGTTCTCGCCATCTTGGTCAGCGGGACGGATGTCTATGTGGGCGGCGCCTTTACGAATGTGAGCAACGAAACCTCGCTCCCCGCCGCCGATTACGTCGCCAAATGGGACGGGACGAACTGGTCGGCGCTGGGTTCGAACGGCGCGAGCAACGGGTCGCTCAATTACGGCGTCTATGCCCTTGCACCTGGCAGCGAGGACCTGTACGTGGGCGGGGACTTTACGAATGCGAACAACGGCGGGATCGCCATCACAGATGCTGACTATTTTGCCGCGTATGGTTTCACGCCCCTGGCTGCGGGGCTGGCCGATTTCACCGTTCAGGTGCAGGAGCAAGGCATCCTCGTGGCCTGGGAAACTACCAGTGAACTGGGAAACCTGGGCTTCGACCTGTGGCGCGGGGAGACGCCGAACGCGCCCACGCAGCGCCTCAACGCCGCACTCATTCCCTCGCAGGCGCCGGGCAGCAGCCAGGGTTTCAGCTACGCCTGGCTCGATCAGGACAACCTGGTGATGGGCGTCACCTACTACTACTGGCTCGACGTGGTGGAGTTCAGCGGCGCCCATGAGCGTCACGGCCCGCTGTCGGCCACCTGGCAAGCGCCCACCGCGCTGGGGGTGGATGTCTTCACGGTCAGCCCTGGCTCCCCGGGTCAGCGCCTGCTCGCCTGGCTGTGGAGGCTCTTGGCGCAGTAGGCGCATCACCGCGCCAGATTATTGGTACACGGATCAACACCGATTCACACGGACAGAAAATAAAGAATATCTGTGTCCATCTGTGCCAATCCGTGTACCTTTAGAATTGGTACACGGCTCAACACGGACATGAAAACGAACAGTGTGAATTTGTAAGACACTCGTACTATTCGCAAGCACACTGTCCTGGTATATCATGCTCACGCCAAACTGCCGCAGCGCTGATCCTCACCAGGCGCGGGGGGGGGTCGCATCCTCAGCTCGCCCGAATGACCAAGTCAAAATCACGTCCATGCAAGACTTCTTTGCCATCTGAGTTGCCAACGGCAGGGGAGATTTCCAGATCTGCCCCGATGATTTCGGCATCCAGGTCAGTGAGCGCCAACCGGACAAGGCAACCTGGCTGAAGAAGGTGACCTGGTGACAAGGAGCGGGGCGTCCCACGCCCCATTTGCGATCGGTTATGCGAGCGCCTGTGGGCGCAAGGTGCAGTGATACGACGATTGGAGGCTTAGATGAGCGCTGGATTTATGCTTGTTTCAGGTCGTAATGCCCCGTTGGCCCGTCTCTCCCAGAAAATGCGCACGCCTCTGCTGCTGATCTTCATCTTGCTCCTGCTGAGCGGGCTGGCGCTGCCGGCAGTGACGTTCATTGATCTGCCCGGCCGGCCAGGCCAGGCAGACACCGCCGGCCAGCCTGCCACGGTGCAAACCCTGGCAGATTTACCCACGCCGGCGCAGGCTGCCATCTCGGCCGCCATTGGCCGCGACCGGGCGACGTATCACACGGCAGTGCGAGACGACGGCAGTCTGACGCTCACCAACCCAGCCCAAAAGCTCGATGCCGTCTTCTCCGCGGACGCGGCGACGGTGCGCACCAGGGAGTTGGCCTGGAATCTGCTGCTGCGCGCCTGGGGCTTTGGCAATCAACTGCAAGCCGCTGCCCGCGTTGCGCCGCGCGCCACGGAGAACCGCGTGGAGTACGCGCGCGGCGCGCTCACCGAGTGGTATGTCAACGGCCCGCAGGGCGTGCAGCAGGGGTTCACCATCCACGCTCCGCCTCCCGCCCTCCAGGCGCCGCCCGACACCCTCACCCTGGCGCTTGCGCTCGACCCAGGGCTGCAGGCGCAGCTCAGCGCAGACAAGCGCGGTTTGACCCTATCTGGCGCTGAAGGAACGACGCTGCGCTACAGCGGCCTGACCGCCTTCGATGCCGCGGGGCGTGAACTGACCGCGTGGCTCGAACTCCCCTCTCCAGCCAGGAGAGGGGCCGGGGGTGAGGTCCGCCTCCCCTCTCCAGCCAGGAGAGGGGCCGGGGGTGAGGTCTACCTCCCCTCTCCAGCCAGGAGAGGGGCCGGGGGTGAGGTCCACATCCGCGTGTCCGTCGCGGGCGCGCAGTATCCCATCACCGTAGACCCCTTCGTCGAGCAAGGCAGATTGATCGCGAGCGATAGGCAGAGTTACGATCTGTTCGGTTGGTCTGTCGCCATCAGCGGCGATGTCGTGGTTGTGGGGGCGTTCCAGGCCGATCCTGGCAGCGTGGGCGACGCGGGCGCGGCCTATGTGTTCGAGAAGCCGGGCGGCGGCTGGGCTGATATGACCCACACGGCCAAACTCACTGCCTCGGACAAGGCATGGAGCGACCAGTTCGGCTATTCCGTCGGCATCAGTGGGGATGTGGTGGTCGTAGGGGCGCCTATGCTGACCCCGACGGCGCAGACGAGGCCGGCGCAGCCTACGTGTTCGTGAAACCCGGCATCTGGACGGGAACCCTGACTGAGTCCGCCAAGCTGACTGCATCGGACAAAGTGACCGACGACTTCTTCGGTTACTCCGTTGCCATCAGCGGAGACACGTTGGTGGTGGGGGCGCTCTACGCTGCTCCCGGCGGCGTATCAGACGCGGGCGCCGCGTATGTGTTCACCAGGCCTGGCATCGGATGGTCGGGGAGTCTGACCGAGTCTGCCAAGCTGACCGCATCCAACAAGGCGATAAATGACCAACTCGGCAACTCGGTTGCCATCAGTGGTGACGCGGTGGTCGCAGGGGCGCGTCTCGCGGATCCTGGCGGCACAAGCAATGCCGGCGCGGCGTACGTGTTCGAGAAACCGGGCGGCGGGTGGCTGGGAACTCTGACCCAGGCTGCCATCTTGACCGCCTCCGACAGGGCGGCAAATGACTATTTTGGCTACGCCGTCGCCATCAGCGGGGATGTGGCCGTCGTTGGGGCCTATGCAGCCAATCCTGGCGGTGTGACCGACGCGGGCGCGGCCTACGTTTTTGTCAAGCCCGGCGGCGGATGGTCAGACATGACCGAGGCAGCCCGGCTCACCGCCTCCGATAGAGCGACGAGTGACTACTTCGGTATGTCAGTAGCTGTCAGCGGAGACATCGTGATTGTGGGAGCACCCTGGGACAACGAGCGCGGCGCGTTCGACGCTGGCTCAGCGTATGAATACCTGAAACCCGGCGGCGGGTGGTCGGGCGATCTGACCCAGACATCGAAATTTCTCCCTTCGGCCTGGTTCAACGAAGACTATTTTGGCCATTCCGTTGCGGTCAGCGGAAACACCGTGGTGGTGGGAGCGCCCTGGCAGACCTATGGTCTTTTGGATGATGCAGGTTCGGCGTATGTATTTGGCTACGTGGCGCCCACGCCAACGCCGACGTCCACGCCAACGCCAACCGATACGCCAACGCCGACCAACACCCCGACGCCAACCGATACCCCAACGCCGACCATCACGCCAACGCCGACCATCACCCCAACGCCGACCGATACGCCGACACCGACCATCACCCCAACGCCAACCGCCACACTGATATCTACTCACACCCCCACGCCGGCTGTTTTCGGCTCTTTGCTGGCGTATTGGAGATTTGACGAAGGCGCGGGAAGCAGTGTGGCGGATGATGCGGGCAACGCGCATACGCTGACCTTGTATGACAGCCCGGCGTGGACAAGCGACAGCGCGCCCGTCGTGTTTGCCAATCCCTACGCGCTCACGTTCGATGGTTCTTCCCAATACGGGGCTGCGGCGGGAACGATTGACCTGGCCAACCGATCCTTTAGCGTGGCCATGTGGGTGAAACGTGCTCGTACGGGTACAAATGAATACTTTTTCAATCAGGGGACCAGCAGCAGCGCCAATCAAGCGCTTCACATTGGCTTCCGCTCCTCAGATTACTTCACCTGCGCATTTTATGCCAATGACCTGAACACAACGACGGCCACGGCCGACACTGACTGGCACCACTACGTCTGCACCTATGACGCGGCCAGCAACAGCCGCAAAGCATATAAGGATGGCGTGCTGGTGGGGAGCGATACTGCCACCGCGGACTTCGCCGGCGGCGGCGTTGTGTACATCGGACAGCGGCCGCTAGGCTTTGGATCACTCGCGGGCAGCATGGATGAGACGCGCATTTACAACGACGTTTTGACGCCAGATCAGGTTCAAGCGCTTGCCGAAGGCAATCCGACACACATCACCACACCAACCTCCTCGCCGACTACTACGCAGACCCCAACCATTACCCAAACCCCGACCCATACGCCAACGCCGACGCCGACCGTCACCCCGACCCACACCCCGACGCCGACGGCTACTTTGGCGGCCACCGCCATGTGCATGTATCTCACGAACAATGCCAACTCCTACCTGATCCGGGCCAACTCGGAGGGCGCGGGCGGCGTTAATTTGGGCAATCTCGGCGGCGGGTTAGGCATCGCGCTGGACACGGCGGCCGGCAAGATGTACATCGCCAATACAAGCAGCAACACCGTCACCCGCGCCAATCTGGACGGCACGGGCAGAGAGAATCTAGGCAATCTCAGCGGCACGCTGAACTCTTCGTCAGGTATTGCGCTGGACACGACGGGTGGCAAGATGTACATCGTGAACACGGGCAACAACACTGTCAGCCGCGCCAACCTGGACGGCACGGGCGGCGTCAGCCTGGGCAACCTCGGCGGCCTGTTGTACGACCCGCGCGGCATCGCGCTAGATGTCGCGGCCGGCAAGATGTATATCACCAACTATTTCACCGTCAGCCGGGCCAACCTGGACGGTACGAATCCCGAAAATCTGGGTACCCTCGGCGGCATGGTATTCGCACCGTGGGGCATCGCGCTGGATGTGGCCGGCGGCAAGATGTACATTGCGAACATGGACGCCATCCTTCGTGCCAACCTGGACGGCACGGGCGGTGTCAGCCTGGGCGATCTCGGCGGCTCGCTGAGTTACCCGCGCGGCATTGCGCTGGATGTGGCGAGCAGCAAGATGTACGTTGTGGACGCCAGTGACGACATCGTCAGCCGGGCGCATCTGGACGGCACGGGCGTCGTCAGCCTGAGCAACCCCGGCGGCCTGTTGAACAACCCGGTTGGCATCGCGCTGGCCTCGGGCGATTGCCCGCCGTTCGTCCCCACCCCCACCCCCTCGCATACGCCGACGATCACGCCGACCGCCACGCCGACGGCAGGCCCCACCGCCTCCGCCCCCGCGGCCTGTCTATACATCACCGACAACGGCAACAACAGCATCGTTCGCGTCAGCTCGGACGGCTCCGATCCCGTCAACCTGGGCGGTTTCGGCGGTTTGTTGTGGCGGCCCGCGGGCATTGGCCTGGACGCGGCGAATGGAAAGATGTATATCTCGAGTACATCCTACTACCAGAAAATTATCCAGGGCAATCTCGACGGGACGGGCGGCGTTAGCCTCGGAGTGGTTTCGTTCCTCGACTCCGACTACGATGTAGCGGTGGATACCGCGGGCGGGAAAGCGTACATCGTCAATTATGTAAGCAGCCGTATTGTGCGCATGAACCTGGACGGGACCAATGCGGAGAACCTGGGCGACCTCGGCGGCCTCGTGAACTGGCCGCGTGGCATTGCGCTGGACGTGGCCGCCGGCAAGATGTACATCACCAATGCTGGCAACTACGTCATCATCCAGGCCAACCTGGACGGCACAGGCGCGGTCAACCTGGGCGACCTCAACGGGACGCTGTCTCAACCGTCGGGCATTGCCCTCGATATCGCCGCTGGCAAGATGTACGTCACCAACACTTTCAACAACACGATCAGCCGGGCCAACCTGGACGGCACGGGCGGGGTCAGCCTGGGCAACCTGGGCGGCACGCTGAACCAACCGTTCGGCCTTGCCCTGGACACGGCCAACGACAAAATGTATGTCACGAACGCCGGCAACGAGACAGTCACACGGGCGAACCTGGACGGCACAGGCGGCACCAGCATGGGCAACCTCGGCGGCCTGTTGAGCGGCGCCTTCCGCATTGCCCTGAATACGGGCAACTGCCCCCTGTTCGTTCCCACCTCCACCCCCACCATCACCCCCACGCCGACCGTCACCCCCACGCCGACCGTCACCCCCACCCTGGCGCCGACCGTGCCCCCGTCCGCAATGTGCTTGTATGTCGCCAATTACGGCAGCCGCACCGTGGCCCGCGCCAACTGGGACGCCTCCGGCGCCGAAAACCTGGGCGGTTCGAGCGGCAGCGTTGATGAGCCGTACGGCATCGCGCTCGATCTCACCGCCGGTAAGATGGTCGTGACGAGCTTCAACAGTAACACCATCAGCCGGGGCAACCTGGACGGCAGCGGCGGCGAGAGCCTGGGCGACCTGAACGGCCTGCTGGACGGACCCTACGGCATCGCGCTCGATACGGCCGCGGGCAAGATGGTCGTGACCAACTACGGCGACAGCGCCGTGATTCGCGCCAACCTCGACGGCACGGGCGGCGTCAGCCTGGGTGATCTGGGCGGGCTGCTCGACTCTCCGCTAGGGATTGCACTGGACTTGAGCGCGGGTAAGATGTATATCGCCAACTACGGCGACAACAACATCATCCGCGCCAACCTGGACGGCACGAATCCCGAAGACCTGGGCGACCTCGGCGGCAACCTGGACGATCCCTATGACGTCGCCCTGGACGTGGCCGCCGGCAAACTCTATGTCGCCAACTACTACGGCAGCAACATCATCCGGGCCAACCTGGACGGGACAAGCCCCGAAGATTTGGGCGACCTGGACGGCAATCTGAGTTACCCGACCGGCATTGCCCTGGATGTGGCCGGCGGCAAGATGGTCGTCACCGATGAAGACGGCTACGTCGTGCGCGCCAACCTGGACGGCAGCGGCGGCGAATACCTGGGCGACCTCGACGGCCTGATCAGTTACCCTTACGATATCGCCCTGGATGTGACGAACGGCAAGATGTACGTTCCCGATTATTATGACGCCGTCGTCCGCGCCAACCTGGACGGCAGCGGCGGCGAAGACCTGGGCGATCTCGGCAGCCCACTGGCGAAAAACTACGGCGTCGCCCTGGATGTGGCCGGCGGCAAACTCTACGTGACCAACTACGACAACGATACCGTCAGCCGGGCCAACCTGGACGGCACGGGCGTGACCGGCCTGGGCGACCTGGGCGGCAACCTGAACAGACCCTACGGCATCGCACTCGATGTGAGCGCGGGCAAGATGGTCGTGACCAACTACGGCGACAGCACCGTCGTCCGCGCCAACCTGGACGGCACGGCCGCGGTCAACCTGGGCGACCTGGGCGGGCTGCTGAACAGTCCGCGCGGCGTCGCCCTCGATCTGAGCGCGGGCAAGATGGTTATCGCCAACTACGGCGGGTCGAACATCGTACGCGCCAACCTGGACGGCACGAACCCCGAAGACCTGGGCGATCTCGGCGGCAACCTGTACAGCCCGTACGACATCGCCCTCGACGTGGCCGCGGGCAAGCTGTACGTTGCCAACTACGGCAGCAGCAACATCCTGCGCGCCAACCTGGATGGCACAGGCGCCGAAGACCTGGGCAACCTGGGCGGCCTGCTGGGCTATCCGACCGGCATTGCACTGGACGTAGCGGCCAACAAGATGTACATCACCGATGATAATAACGTCGTTCTCCGGGCCGAGCTGAACGGCCAGGGCGGCGTGGATTTGGGCGATCTGAACGGAACCCTGGGCACGCCCTACGACATCGCCCTGGCCGATGGCTCCTGCGCCTCGCCCGGCACACCCACGCCCACCCCGCTGGTCACCAACACCCCGACGCCAACGGCAACCGCCACCCCGGCGCCGGCCACCGCAACGCCAACGGACACCCCGACGCCAACCGATACGCCGACGGTCACGGCGACTGCAACCCCGACTGACACCCCGACGGTCACGCCGACCGCAACCCCGACTGATACGCCAACCCCGACTGGCACCCCGGTTACGTTCACTGCGACCCCGACGGTCACGGCGACCGCGACCCCAACTGACACGCCAACCCCGACTGGCACCCCGGTTCCGTTCACTGCGACCCCGACGGCCGCGCCGACTGACACGCTAACCCCGACCGTCACCCCGCTGCCGCCCACCGCGACCCCGACCGCCACGCCTGTGCCGCCCACCGCGACCCCGACCGCCACCCCGCTGCCGCCGACCGCGACCCCAACCGTCACGCCTGTGCCGCCGACCGCGACCCCGACCGCCACGCCGGTGCCGCCGACGGCCACTCCGACCGCCACGCCCGTGCCGCCCACCGCGACCCCAACTGACACAGCGACGGCCACGTCAACCGCCACCCCGACCGCCACGCCGGTGCCGCCGACGGCCACCCCGACCGCCACGCCGGTGCCGCCGACCGCGACCCCAACCGACACCCCCGTGCCGCCGACGGCCACCCCGACCGCCACGCCTGTGCCGCCGACGGCCACTCCAACCGACACCCCCGTGCCGCCCACCGCGACTCTAACTGACACAGCGACGGCCACCGCGACCCCGACCGCCACGCCGGTGCCGCCCACCGCCACCCCAACCAACACGCCCGTGCCGCCCACCGCGACCCCAACCAACACCCCCGTGTCAACGCCAACACCGACGGCCACCCGTACCGTGACCTCAACGGCCACACCAACCTCTACGCCGACCACCACCCCCACCGTTAGCCCAACGCCCGCGTCAACGCCGCCCGTCTGTCAGGTTAGCCCGCCCGGAACGTTTACGAGCAGGACGACGGCCCACGGCTTGGGCAGCAACCAGACCTGGGGCGCTTACGCCGATGGCGCCCTGGTGTATGTCGCAACCGCCAACGGTCTCGCCATCTCCACCAACGGCGGCGCTTCTTTCGTCAACCGTACCACCGCCAACGGCCTGGGCCACAATGATGTGCGCGGCGTCCATGCCCTGGGCAGCACGGTCTACGCCGCAACCCTGGGCGGCCTGGCGATCTCGACCGACGGCGGCGTCACCTTCATCAACAAGACCACCGCCGCGGGTCTCGGCCACAACAGTGTCAAGGGCGTGTTCGCCAACGGCAGCACGGTCTACGCGGCGACCGCGGGCGGCCTCGCCATCTCCACCGATGGCGGCGCTGCGTTCAGCAACCGCACCACCGCCAACGGCCTGGGCAGCAACGACGTCAACGGCGTGGCCGTCAACGGCAGCGCGGTCTACGTCGCCACCACCGCCGGCCTCTCCATCTCCACCGATGGCGGAGCGACCTTCAGCAACCGCACCACCGCTAACGGCCTGGGCAGCAACCTGGTGTTGGCCGCCGCAGTGCGCAACAACGCGGTGTATGCGGGTACCCAGTCGGGCCTTTCGATCACAACCAACGGCGGCGCCTCTTTTGTCAACCGGCTCGGCAACTCCGGCTCGACCAACAACGACGTCCGCGGCGTCTCGGCTATCGGCAACGCCGTTTACGCGGCCACCCGTCGCGGCGTCTATGCGTCAACCGACGGCGGGACGACTTTCACCAACCGCACCACCGCCAACGGTCTGGGCAGCAACGACGTTCGCGGCGTCTTCGTCAACGATATCGTCTATGCGGCCACCAATGGCGGTGGGTTGGCCGTTGGCAACTGCGCCACAGCCACGCCAACGCCCACAGCTACGCCGACCGCCGCGCCCGGCCCCATCGCCACTGTGGTGGTTGACGCCGGCGTCGCAGCCACCCTGACCTACACCGCGACCTCCGGGATGCAGATCACGGTGGAGGTTCCCGGCGACGCGGTCACGCAAACGACCACCCTGACCATGCAGGAAGTCGGCTCTCAGCCATCGGCGCCGGTCGGCTTCCAGTTTGCCGGTCATGCTTTCACCCTGGACGCCTCGGTCAACAGCGTGTTGCAGCCCGGCTTCGTCTTCCAGGCGCCGGTCACCGTCACCCTGGATTATGCCGACAGCGACTTGGTCGGGCTGGATGAGAACACCCTGATGCTCTCCTACTTCGACACCGCCGCTAACCAGTGGTCAAGCGCCGGCATCACACTCATCGAGCGTGACACTGTCAACAACCGCCTGGTTGTGACCATCAGCCACCTCTCGCTGTTCGCGGCTATCGGCGCCCCGCCGTTGCCCACCGCCACCCCAACGGCAACCCCCACGGCCACAGGCACGCCGACCCGCACCCCGACGATCACGCCAACCCCAACCGTCACGCCGACGGCTACCCCCACGGCCACACCAGGCGCGCCGCTGAGCTTCACGGCCAACGGCTTCGCCACCGGCATCATCACCTACACCACCGCCACGGCCGGACAGTCCTTCAGCGTGAGCTTCTACGTCTCGGACGATACCGTGCTGAGCAGCGGCGATGAACGCACGTCGGTGGTGACGATCGCCAGGCCGCAACCGTGGGCAGCAAGCAGTTCGCCCTCGGTACCGAAATCGTGCTGCCGGTGGTGGACACGGACCGGGACTACTATCTGCTGGCGGTCTCCTCGCTGGGCCACACCGCGGTCTTCGACGGGGTCTATCACCTGGGCGCATCCCCGGTCTATGTGCATGGCGCGGATGCCACGGATGACAGCCTGACGGTCAGCAGCGATGGAACGATCAGCAACGTGACGTTCAATGGCAGCAGCTATGCCTATGCGACCGGCGATGTGACGGCCTTGTCGGTGCGCGCACGGCGGCAATGACAGCGTTGATGCCTCTGGGTTGACGGCGCCCCGCCCTTCCATGCTGTTCGGCGGAGTGGGTAACGATCAACTGACAGGCGGGGCGGGCAACGACCTGCTGCGCGGCGGCCTGGGCGATGACACCCTGGGCGGCGGCCTGGGCAACGATACCCTGGCCGGCGCCGAGGGTAACGACATCCTGAACGGCGGTGACGGCAACGACACGTTGGTTGGCCGCGATGGCAACGACACCCTCGACGGCGGCGCGGGCAACGACACCGCCACCTACCAGGTCGCGCCGGCGGGCATCACCCCTTGACCTGGGCGGGTGCGGCGAGCAACGACGGGTTTGGCAACAGCGACGTGCTGGTGGTGGGGACCATCGAGAATGTCAACGGCTCCAACTTCGACGATGTCATCAGCGGCGACGGCAACGCCAACCGCTTGAACGGCAACAATGGCAGCGACACCCTGGCCGGCGGTGCGGGTGCGGACACGATCAACGGCGGCAATGGCAACGATCTGCTGGCTGGGGATGGCGGGGCGATGTGATCTACGGCAACGCGGGCAACGACACCATGAACGGCGGCGACGGCAATGATACGCTGGTTGGCGGCACGGAAAGCGGGCCGAACGATGACATCATGAACGGCGGCAATGGCGACGACACCCTCTCTGGACAGGTTGGCAACGACACCCTCGATGGCGGCGCCGGCGCGGACAAGGTGTTTGGCGACGCGGGCAACGACATCCTCTACGCCGGCGGCGGCTGCGGCGGCGACGGCGCCCTCGACACAGTCAAGGGCGGCAGCGGCGCCGACACCGCCTACGACGTCCTCAGCGGGCCGGATGCGGTCAATTCCGTCGAGAGCGTGGTCTGTTAGACCTGAAACCTGCTCCAACGCTTGGGGCCATCAGCGGTCGTCCACAGAGCGGAGTCGCACGACCGGGTCAGTGTTTTTTGTGAGAAGCCGGTACTATACGTAAGCGAAAAGTCCTGGTTTATAGTATTGGTGTCAAGCCACGGAGCAACCGATGCTCTGCATGTTCCACAGTTGGTTTGATGCCTCCCGTATGTTTTTCAGCCAGCAAGCAAGTGAAAACGAGTCAATGCTGCCTGCCTGTCGGACTATTTTGTCTTCGCCACGGCAGCTGACCAGGAAGAAGAGTGCGACGATCGGAGATTCAGATGAACGCCAAATCTATGCAGTTTTCAACAATCTATACCCCGTTGGCCAATCTGCCCATGAAAATGAGCAAGCCTATCCTGCTGATCTGCACCCTCATCCTGGTGTGCGGACTGGCGCTGCCGGCGGTGGCTGTAGCGTCTTCCTATTCTTCACCCACCATTGACGGCATGGTGAACGATCTGACCGAGTGGAAGATAGACGATCGGCTTGGCGAAAACAACAACGTCGCCTATTTCGTAACGTGGGACGGCAACTACCTGTACGTTGGCATTAGAGGCGGCGAAGGCGATGCCGACAAATACAATGTCCTGATTGACACGGACCCGAATGACACCGGCACCGCCAATGATGGCGCCGGCGGCAGCGCCGCGGCGTTTGCCGGCGCCTTCTTCGGTGACGATGGCAAGCCGGACTATGCCATCCAGGCCACCGTCGCGGGGATGCAGTACGATGCCAGCGGCTCGGGCAGTGGCTGGAACGGCGATTGGAATTCCGGCGCAACCGTGGTGGGCAATGGCGCGTGCAGCGGCGTCATGAATTGCGTCGAGTTTCAAATTCCGTGGAGCAACATCGGGCTGTGGTCTCGCAGCGCTTCCGTGGGCCTGTATCTCTATGCCTCGTATGACGAATACCCGAACGAAAAGACCTACTCGGTCTGGCCGCCTTCCAACGCCACGCAGACCAGCGGCACGGCTGCCTATATGTCAACCCAGGTCTATTTTTTCACGACAGACGGCAATCGTTCAGCCCGCACCTACGGCGCACATAAAGGCAACGAGACCCAATTAAATGCCGACGGCAATTTTTCGCTGCTCGACTATTTTGTCCTGGTTACCGTTACCAGCGGCGGCGGCGCGGGTTGTAACGTCAGGGCGGATGTGCTGGGCAACTGGGACTCTGGCCAGAGCGTCGGCCGGCGAACCTATTCCCTCACCGCGAGCGGCTGCTCGCCCACCGCGAACATTACGCTCAAATATATGGATGGTGACTATCAGACTCTGAGCGAACTGAATGGACACAGCGAAAGCTCTCTGAAACTCTGGCGCTGGACCGGCTCTACTTGGGATACCGGGGGACTCACGTTCATGGATGCGCCTTACAACCGGCTCTCCAAGACTGGCGTTACGCTACCCTCGACCTGGGGGTTCGGCAGCGATGAGCAGGCGCGCGCCGATGCCTGCCAGACCTATACCCCATCATCTTTCACGAGCCTCTTGAGCACTGCCTTCGCTGAAGGCGTTTTTGTCAGCGGCAGCAAGGTTTACGTGGCGACCGGCTCCGACGGGGTTTATCTCTCCACCGACGGCGGCAGCACCTTCACTCACAAAACGACCGCCAACGGCCTGGGGCACAACCAGACTTACGGCATCTACGGCATCGAAAACACGGTCTATGTGGCGACGTTTGGCGGCCTGTCCATCTCCACCGACGGCGGCGCCACCTTTACCAATAGAACCACCGCTAACGGTTTGGGAAACAATACGATTGACGGCCTCTTTGTCAACGGCAACGCCATCTACGCCGCGACAGTCAGCGGCTTGTCCATTTCGACCGACGGCGGCAATACGTTTGTCAACCGGACGACCGCCGAGGGCCTGGGCAACAACTATCTCCGCGACGTGCATGCCGACGGCAATATGGTCTATGTGGCGACCTGGGGCGGCGGCCTGTCCATCTCGACCGATGGCGGCAGCACCTTTCGCACCAAGACCACGGCCGATGGCCTGGGTCAGCTTCACATCCTGTCGGTCTACGCCGATGGCAACACGGTGCTTGCAGGAACCTACAGTGCAGGTCTCTCCATCTCCACCAACGGCGGCAGCTCCTTTGTGACCGCTACGACCGCCAATGGCTTGGGGGGTAACGAAGTTGCCGGCGTCTACGCCAGCGGCAGTGTCCTATTTGCGGCGACAAATAATGGCCTGTCCATCTCCACCGATGGCGGCAGCAATTTCAGCAACCGGACCACCGCCCACGGCTTGGGGAGCAATTCGACCTACGGTGTCTATGGCCACGACAGCGCGCTCTATGTCGGAACCACTTCAGGGCTGTCCGTCGGCGCTTGCCAGGCGGCCACGCCCACGCCGACCAACACCCCTGTGGCAGTCCCACCGTACGCGTTGGTGAGCGAGGGCTTCGAGGGCGCCGCCTTCCCCCCCACCGGCTGGAGCGTTGACTCATCGGGCGCCTGCACGTGGAGTCGCGTCACGTCCGGCAGCAATCCCAACCAGACGCCTCACACCGGCGCGGCCGAAGCGCGCTTCAATTCTTATGACTGTGCGGCCGGCGCCGAAAGGCAACTCATCTTGCCCACACAAGATATGAGTGTATCTGGCGCCTACATCCTCTATTTCTGGATGTATCACGACCCCGGCTACGTCAATTACGCTGATCGCCTGCAGATTCAGGTCTCGACCAATGGCGGTGGAACGTACAGCAACGTCGGCCCGACCTTCGCCCGCTACAGCGCGTCCACCGGCTGGAGCCAGCACAGCCTGAACTTGAATGTGTACGCCGGGCAAGCTGCGGTTGTGGTGGCGATCGAGGGCCTCTCGGAATACGGCAACGACATCTACCTGGACGATGTCGAACTGCGCGGGCCTGCGCCCAACACCCCGACGCCCACGCTGACACCCACGCCCACGATCACGCCCACGCCGACTAACACGCCCGTACCTCCTCCTTACGCGCTGGTCAGCGAGGGCTTCGAGGGCGCCGCCTTCCCCCCCACCGGCTGGAGCGTTGACTCATCGGGCGTCTGCGCGTGGAGCCGCGTCACCTCCGGCAGCAATCCCAGCCAGACGCCCCATGCCGGTGTGGCCGAAGCGCGCTTCAATTCTTACAATTGCAATGCAGGCAACTACAGACAACTGATTCTGCCGCCGCAAGACCTGAGCATGTCGGGCGCCTATCGCCTCTATTTCTGGATGTATCACGATCCCGGCTACGACAATAACGCTGATCGCCTGCAGATTCAGGTCTCGACCAATGGCGGTGGAACGTACAGCGACGTCGGCGCGACCATCGCCCGCTACAGCGTGTCTAGCGGCTGGAGCCAGCACAACCTGGACTTCAGCGCCTACGCCGGCCAAGCCTCGCTCCTGGTGGCGTTCAAGGGCCTATCGGAATACGGCAACGACATCTACCTGGACGATGTCGAACTGCGCGGACCGGCGCCCGGCACTCCAACGCCGACGCGGACCCCGACGCACACCAACACGCCTGCACCTACAGGAACCCCGACGCCAACCAACACCGCAACCTCCACACCCACCGCCACCCCGACGGCCACGCCCACGACTGAGGCACCCAACTGCGACCTCTATCCGCCCGCCTCATTCATCAACAAGACGACCGACGACGGCCTGGGCGACGCCCAAGTGAATAATGTCTATGTCAGCGGCAATACGATCTATGCGGCAACCTTCAATGGCCTATCCCTCTCAACCGACGGCGGCGCCACCTTCAGCAATCGCACCACAGCTAACGGCTTGGGCAATAATGTTATAAAAGGGGTCTATACGGATGGCAACAACGTCTACGCGGCGACGTTTAGCGGGCTTTCCATTTCGTCCAATGGCGGCGCGAGCTTCAGCAACAAGACGACCGCCCACGGCTTGGGCAGCAATTACGTGTATGATGTTTATGCGGACGGGGCAAAATCTATGTGGCGACCGATTCGGGGGTTTCCATCTCTACGAACGGCGGCAGCACGTTCAACAACACGACCTATCACGGATTAGGCGGCAACTCTATTTCTGATATCTACGCTGACGCTAACGAAATCTACGCGGCGACCGATTATGGTCTGTCCATATCAATTGATGGCGGCAGCTCCTATCATAATGTATCCTACCTGTCAGGCGTAGCTGATGTGCATGGGAACAATGGCACGGTCTATGTGGCCGCCAATTATGATGTTTCTTTCACGAGCGACGCCGGCGTGAATATCGGATCGTACTGGCTACCGGCGATCTATGTCAACGGTGTCTATGGTGGCGGTAACACGATCTATGCGGCCGCCAGCAATGGTTTGTTCATTGTGGCCGCCAGCAACGGCAGCTACACCATGTTAACCACGGACAGCGGCCTGGGCAGCAACAGTACCCGCGCGGTCTATTCCAGCGGCAGCGCGCTCTATGTTGCGACAGTGAACGGGTTAGCGATCGGCGCATGTAGCGCGCCTACGCCCACGCCCACACCCACGGCCACCCACACCCCAGGGCCGCCGACCGCCACGCCGACCCCGGCGGTCCTGGACGCGCCGCTTCTGGCGTACTGGAGGTTCGACGAAGGGACGGGGAGCAGCGTAGCAGATTCATCGGGCAACGGCCGTGACCTGACGCTCTACAACAGCCCGAGCTGGACAGGCAGCAGTGCGCCCCTGGCCTTCGCCAACCCCTACGCGCTGGCGTTGAATGGCAGCAGCCAATACGCGGCGGCGGCCGGGACGATCAACCTGGCGAACCAATCCTTCACCGTGGCCGTGTGGGCGCAGCGTACCCGCACGGGCACGCAGGAGTTTCTGCTGAGCCAGGGGACGAGCGGCAGCGCCAATCAGACCTTGCAGGTGGGTTTCCGCAGCAACGACAACTTCACCTGCGCGTTCTGGGCCAACGACCTGGACACGACGACGGCCACCACCGATACGAACTGGCATCATTACGCCTGCACCTATGACGCGGCGAGTAACAGCCGCAAGGCGTACAAGGACGGCGCGCTGATCGGCAGCGACACGGCCAGCGCGGACTTTGCCGGCAGCGGCGCGGTGAACATCGGCCGGCTGGCGCCGACCGCCAATAACTATTTTGCGGGCAGCGTGGACGAAACGCGCATCTACGGCGCAGCGCTGAGCGCGACCGAGGTGACGGCGTTGGCGCAGGGCAACCCCGCGTACACCCCGACGCCGACGGCGACCGTCACGCCGACAGCCACTGCCACCGCAACGGCGACGTTCACGGCTACGCCGACGATCACCGGCACACCGCCCACCGCCACACCTGCTCCTACGGCGACGCCGACGCCGACCCTCACGCCGACGCCATCCGCCTGTGAACTCAATCCGCCCACTTCGTTCATCAACAAGACCACCGCCAATGGCCTCGGCAGCAGATTCGTTGAAAGCATCTACGTCAGCGGTAGCGTAGTCTATGCTGGGACCAGCGGCGGCCTGGCGATTTCTACCGACGGCGGCAATACCTTCGTCAACAGGAGTACGGCTCACGGCCTCGGTCACACCTATGTCGCTGACGTGTATGTCAACGGCGGCACGCTCTATGGAGCGACCGCTGGCGGCTTATCCATCTCGACCGACGGCGGCGCCAGTTTCATCAACAAGACTACGGCCAACGGCCTCGGCAGCAACAGTGTTGATGGCGTGCATACCAACGGCAGCACGGTCTACGCCGCGACCTATGCCGGCTTGTCCATCTCGACCGATGGCGGCGCCAGTTTCATCAACAAGACCACGGCCGATGGCCTCGGCAGCAACAATGTCTATGGCGTGTTCGCCAGCGGCAGCACGGTCTACGCCGCGACCTATGGCGGCTTGTCCATCTCGACCGATGACGGCAACAGTTTCATTAACAAGACAACTGCCAATGGTTTGGGCAACAACTGGATTCAGGGCGTCTATGCCAGTGGCAGCACGGTCTATGCTGCGGTATATGGCGGCCTGTCTATCTCGACCGACGGCGGCAACACCTTTATCAATAGGACGACTGCCAGTGGCTTGGGCAGTGGTATCGTTTACAGGGTCTATGCCAGCGGGAATGCTGTCTATGCCGCAACATCTGGTGGCTTGAGCATCTCGACCAACGGTGGCAGCACTTTCATCAACAGGACGACTGCCAACGGTCTGGGTGATAACTTCGTCAATGCCGTCTATGCCAGTGGCACTACAGTCTATGCTGCAACCGATGGCGGTGCGTCCATTGGCGCGTGTGATACCCCCGCGCCTACAGCGACGAGTACGCCGACGCCCATGTCCACAACGACGAGCACGCCGACTCACACGCCCACACCGACGGCGACGCCAACTCACACGCCAACACCGACCGTCACGCCGACGACGACGCCAACGCCCATGCTGACCGGGACCCCAACCGTCACGAACACACCGACGACGCCAACGCCTATGCCGACGGCCACACCGACCCTCACCCCGACGCCGACGAACACGCCGCTCCCAACGGTCTGCGAACTCATTCCGCCGACTTCGTTCGTCAACAAGACCACTGCCAACGGTTTGGGCTACAACAATGTCTACGGCGTCTATGTCAGCGGCAGTACGGTCTATGCTGCGACCTATGGCGGCGGCCTGGCGATCTCGACCGACGGCGGCAATGCCTTCGTCAATAGAACTACCGCCAACGGCTTGGGCAGCAACCAGGTCAGCGACGTTTACGCCAGCGGCAGCATGGTGTATGCCGCGACGAGGAGCGGCCTTTCGATCTCGACCGACGGCGGCAGCAGCTTCACCAACAGAACGACCGCCGGCGGCTTGGGCAACGACTGGGTGAGGGGTGTCTATGCCAGCGGCGGCACGATCTACGCGGCAACCTGGGGAGGCGGCCTATCGGTCTCGACCGATGGCGGGGCTACGTTCATCAACCGGACCACCACGAACGGCTTGGGCAGCAACCATGTCACAGACGTGTATGTGAGCGGCAGCGCGGTCTACGCCGATACCTATAACGGCCTGTCCATCTCGACCGACGGCGGCGCCACCTTCACGAATTACTTGATCAGTAAATACGTTACCGGAGCATATGCCGGCAGCGCGATCTATGCAGTAACATGGGGCAGCGGTTTGTACATCTCGACCGATGGCGGCGGCACTTTCGCCAACAAGACGACTGCCAACGGGCTGGGAGACAACTACCTCTATGGCGTTTATGCCAGCGGCAGCACGATCTATGCTGCGACGGCAATCGGCCTGTCTATCTCGACCGACGGCAGCAGCTTTGCCAACAAGACCACTGCGGACGGTTTGGGGATAACCAGATCTGTGGCGTTCATGTCACGGCCAGCGCGTCTATGTCGCCACGGAAGGCGGCTTGTCCATCGGCGGTTGCGGCCCCCCGACGCCCACGCCGACGAGTACGCCGACCGCCACGTCAACGGACACGCCGACAGTGACCCCAACTCGCACGCCGACCCGCACACCGACACCGACGCCCATGCCCGCAGCGACGAGCACGCCGACCCACACGCCCACACCGACGGTGACCCCAACCAATACGTCGGCGCTCGCTTGCGAACTCATTCCGCCCACTTCGTTCGTCAACAAGACCACTGCCAACGGTTTGGGCTACAACAATGTCCTTGGCGTCTATGTCAGCGGCAGTACGGTCTATGCTGCGACCTATGGCGGCGGCCTGGCGATCTCGACCGACGGCGGCAATGCCTTCGTCAGTAGAACGACCGCCAACGGCTTGGGCAGCAACCAGGTCAGCGACGTTTACGCCAGCGGCAGCATGGTGTATGCCGCGACGGGGAGCGGCCTGTCCATCTCCACCGACGGCGGCAGCAGCTTCACCAACAGAACGACCGCCGGCGGCTTGGGCAACGACTGGGTGAAGGGTGTCTATGCCAGCGGCGGCACGATCTACGCGGCGACATGGGGAGGCGGCCTATCGGTCTCGACCGATGGCGGGGCTACGTTCACCAACCGGACCACCACGAACGGCTTGGGCAGCAACTATGTCACGGACGTGTATGTGAGCGGTAGCGCGGTCTACGCCGCGACCTATGGCGGCCTGTCCATCTCGACCGACGGCGGCGCCACCTTCACGAATTACTTGGGCGGTAGGTACGTTACCGGAGCATATGCCGGCAGCGGTATGATTTATGCGGCAACGCGGAGCAACGGTTTGTACATCTCGACCGATGGCGGCGGCACTTTCGCCAACAAGACGACTGCCAACGGGCTGGGAGACAACTACCTCTATGGCGTTTATGCCAGCGGCAGCACGATCTATGCTGCGACGGCAATCGGCCTGTCTATCTCGACCGACGGCAGCAGCTTTGCCAACAAGACCACTGCGGACGGTTTGGGTGATAACCGGATCTATGGCGTTCATGTCACGGCCAGCGCGGTCTATGTCGCCACGGAAGGCGGCTTGTCCATCGGCGGTTGCGGCCCCCCGACGCCCACGCCGACGAGTACGCCGACCGCCACGTCAACGGACACGCCGACAGTGACCCCAACTCGCACGCCGACGCCCACGCCGACCGCCACGTCAACGAACACGGCGACGGCGACTCCGACTCACACCCCGACGGCGACCCCGACCGCCACGCCAACGAACACGGCGACGGCGACTCCGACTCACACCCCGACGGCGACCCCGACCGTCACGCCAACGAACACGGCGACGGCGACTCCGACTCACACCCCCGACCCCCCCGACGGCCACCCCACGACCCCGCCGACCGCCACCCCGACGACCCGCCGACGGCCACCACTGCCACCAACACGCCTGTGCCGCCACCCCGACGACGCCGTGCCACCGCGACCCCGACTCCCGACGGCCACGCCGACCGACACGCCTGTGCCGCCAACCGCGACCCCGACACTGCCGCCGACGCCACGCCGACCGCCGCCTGTGCCGCCAACCGCGACCCCGACCGATACCCCGCTGCCGCCGACCGCCACCCCAACCGATACGCCTGTGCCGCCGACCGCCACCCCAACCGACACCCCGACTCGCACACCGACGGCCACCCCGACCGACACGCCTGTGCCGCCGACCGCGACCCCGACTCGCACACCGACGGCCACGCCGACCGACACGCCTGTGCCGCCGACCGCGACTCCGACCGATACACCGACGCCAACGGCCACACCGACCGACACCCCGCTGCCTGCCACTGCGACGCCAACGCCCACCCCGACGGCCGCGCCGACTGACACGCCAACCCCGACGCCAACGGCCACCCCGACTGACACATCTACGCCAACGGCGACGCGCACGCCGACCGCAACCCCGACGCGCACGCCGACAGTCACGCCGACGATCACCCCAACGCCGACGCCGACGCCGCCCGTCTGTCAGGCCAGCCCGCCCGGAACGTTTACGAGCAGGACGACGGCCCACGGCTTGGGCAGCAACCAGACCTGGGGCGCTTACGCCGATGGCGCCCTGGTGTATGTCGCAACCGCCAACGGCCTGGCCATCTCCGCCAACGGCGGCGCTTCTTTCGTCAACCGCACCACCGCCAACGGCCTGGGCCACAATGATGTGCGCGGCGTCCATGCCCTGGGCAGCACGATCTACGCCGCAACCCTGGGCGGCCTGGCGATCTCGACCGACGGCGGCAGCACCTTCATCAATAAGACCACGGCCGCGGGTCTCGGCCACAACAGCGTCAAGGGCGTGTTCGCCAACGGCAGCACGGTCTACGCGGCGACCGCGGGCGGCCTCTCTATCTCCACCGATAGCGGTGCGACCTTCAGCAACCGCACCACCGCCAACGGCCTGGGCAGCAACGACGTCAACGGCGTGGCCGCCAACGGTAGTGCGGTCTACGTCGCCACCACCGCCGGCCTCTCCATCTCGACCGATGGCGGAGCGACCTTCAGCAACCGCACCACCGCCAACGGCCTGGGCAGTAACCTGGTGTTGGCCGCCGCTGTGAGCGGTAACGCGGTGTATGCCGGCACGCAGTCGGGCCTTTCGATCTCGACCAACGGCGGCGCCACCTTTGTCAACAAGCTCGGTAACTCCGGCTCGACCAACAACGACGTCGGCGGCGTCTCGGCCACTGGCAGCGCTGTTTACGCCGCCACCCGTCGTGGCCTCTATGCGTCAACCGACGGCGGCGCCACTTTCACCCGTCGCACCACCGCCAACGGTCTGGGCAGCAACGACGTTCGCGGCGTCTTCGTCAACGATATCGTCTATGCGGCCACCAATGGCGGTGGGTTGGCCGTTGGCAGCTGCGCCACAGCCATGCCAACGCCCACGGTTACCCCAACGCCCACAGCTACGCCGACCGCTGCGCCCGGCCCTATCGCCACCGTGGTGGTTGACGCCGGCGTCGCAGCCACCCTGACCTACACCGCGACCTCCGGGATGCAGATCACGGTGCAGGTTCCCGGCGATGCGGTGACGCAGACCACCACGCTGACCATGCAGGAAGTCGGCTCTCAGCCATCGGCGCCGGTCGGCTTCCAGCTTGCTGGGCATGCCTTCACCCTGGACGCCTCGGTCAACAGCGTGTTGCAGCCCGGCTTCGTCTTCCTGGCGCCCGTCACCGTCACCCTGGATTATGCCGACAGCGACCTGGTCGGGCTGGATGAGAACACCCTGATGCTCTCCTACTTCGACACCGCCGCTAACCAGTGGTCTTCCGCCGGCATCACACTCATCGAGCGTGACACTGTCAATAATCGCCTGGTTGTGACCATCAGTCACCTCTCGCTGTTCGCGGCTATCGGCGCCCCGCCGTTGCCCACCGCCACCCCAACGGCAACCCCCACGGCCACAGGCACGCCGACCCGCACCCCGACGATCACGCCAACCCCAACCGTCACGCCGACGGCTACCCCCACGGCCACACCAGGCGCGCCGCTGAGCTTCCACGGCCAACGGCTTCGCCACCGGCATCATCACCTACACCACCGCCACGGCCGGACAGTCCTTCAGCGTGAGCTTCTACGTCTCGGACGATACCGTGCTGAGCAGCGGCGATGAACGCACGTCGGTGGTGACGATCGTGCCGGCCGCAACCGTGGGCAGCAAGCAGTTCGCCCTCGGTACCGAAATCGTGCTGCCGGTGGTGGACACGGACCGGGACTACTATCTGCTGGCGGTCTCCTCGCTGGGCCACACCGCGGTCTTCGACGGGGTCTATCACCTGGGCGCATCCCCGGTCTATGTGCATGGCGCGGATGCCACGGATGACAGCCTGACGGTCAGCGGCGATGGAACGATCAGCAACGTGACGTTCAATGGCAGCAGCTATGCCTATGCGACCGGCGATGTGACGGCCTTGTCGGTGCGCGCGCACGGCGGTAATGACAGCGTTGATGCCTCTGGGTTGACGGCGCCCCGCCCTTCCATGCTGTTCGGCGGAGTGGGCAACGATCAACTGACAGGCGGTGCGGGCAACGACCTGCTGCGCGGCGGCCTGGGCGATGACACCCTGGGCGGCGGCCTGGGCGATGACACCCTGGCCGGTGCAGAGGGCGACGATAGCCTGAACGGCGGTGACGGCAACGACACGTTGGTTGGCCGCGATGGCAACGACACCCTCGACGGCGGCGCGGGCAACGACACGGCCAGCTACCAGGTGGCGTCGGCGGGCATTGCCCTTGACCTGGGCGCGGGCGTGGCAAGCAACGACGGCTTTGGCAACAGCGATGTGCTGGTGGTGGGGACCATCGAGAATGTCAACGGCTCCAACTTCGACGATGTCATCAGCGGCGACGGCAGCGCCAATCGCCTGAACGGCAACAATGGCAGCGACACCCTGGCCGGCGGCGACGGCGCAGACACGATCAACGGCGGCAATGGCAACGATCTGCTGGCTGGGGATGGCGGGGACGATGCCCTCTACGGCAACGCGGGCAACGACACCATGAACGGCGGCGACGGCAATGACACGCTGGTTGGCGGTACGGAAAGCGGGCCGAACGATGACATCATGAACGGCGGCAATGGCGACGACACCCTCTCTGGACAGGTCGGCAACGACACCCTCGATGGCGGCGCCGGCGCGGACAAGGTGTTTGGCGACGCGGGCAACGACATCCTCTACGCCGGCGGCGGCTGCGGCGGCGACGGCGCGTTGGACACGGTCAAGGGCGGCAGCGGCGCCGACACCGCCTACGATGTGCTCAGCGGGCCGGATGCGGTCAGTACCGTGGAGAGTGTCATCTGCTAAACTTGGAATAGCGCCCCCCACCCGTAGGTCACGTCTCCGGCGTGACGACGCCCTCTGCGGCAGGTCACGCTTCCCTGCGCCGACGCCGTCCGACCAGGAGGCCGGACCTACAAAGACGCTCGCCCTCTCCCCCCTTCTCCTCTCCGCCGCGCGGAGAGGAGAAGGGGCCGGGGGTTGAGGTGAGGCCCGTATCTTCATCCTTGCGCCCGCAGCCCGGTCAGACTAAGCCTGATTTGCGAAATAAAAAAACCAGCTACAATAGCGCCGCATCCAATCGTTCCTTTGCATCGCCTGAAAAAGGAGCATCCGCTGTGTCCCAAGCCATTGCTAACCCTGAAGAGCTAGAGCGCTTCGCGCGCGATCTCAAGCAGTTCAACGGCCAACTCAAAGAGAGCATGACACGTCTGAACGCCCAATTTCGCCAACTGGGCGACACCTGGCGCGACCAGGAGCACCAGAAGTACGGCCAGGAGTTCGAGCAAACGATGCGCGTGCTGGCGCAGTTCATGCACTCCTCTGATGAGCATATCCCATTCCTCTTGCGCAAGGCCAGCCGCCTGCGCGAGTATCTGTCGCAGCGCTAACACACACCATGTCCCCAACCGTCGAAGTCCGCGCCATTGACGCCCTCGAAGAGCTGCAGACCGGCCTGGTTCGCTACGCCGACCAGGCGCAGGCCACGCTGGCCGCGATCGCCCGCGAGGTGCAGCGCACGCTCGACTGGCTGGAGGAGCGCCAACGCCATTGGCGGGGTGAGGTGCAGCGCCGGCAAGAGGAGGTGCGACTGACTTTGGCGGCCTACCAGCGCTGCCTGAATTCCGGCGACCGCGACCATCCGCCCTCGTGCGGCCGTGAAGAACTGGCGTTTCTCGACGCGCGGCGCCGCCTGGCGCAGGCTGAGACCGAGGAGCGCATGGCGACCCAGGCGCGGCAGGCGGTCCAGGCCGAAGCGGAAATTTACGCCCGCGATGCCAGCCGCCTGCGCGTCACCTTGCAGACCGAGACGGTCAAATCCATCGAAGTGCTGCGCAGCAAGGTCACCGTGCTGCGATCGTACGCGTCAGGCGGCATCACGGCCGGCGGCGTACTGGCCGGCGCGCTGGCCTTCGGCGCTGGGGTAGTCATCGGCGCCGCCATGGGACGGGCAGGCGAGGACGGTTCTTCCGCCGTCCGGAGCCGGAGCGCCAGACTTGTCTGGCCGGGAACCCACCCTGCAAGAATTCCATCCCGACATCCGCGACATCCCCTTGAACATGATTGACCTCAGCGATTCGCCGGTGCGTGACGAAGCCGACTACCATAAAGTATCCAAGGCGGAGATGGTCGCAGGGTTTGCGAAGCTGACGCAGGTACGCCGCTGGATCAGCCAGGGTGCAACCGATCAATGGCTTTACGACGCGGCTCAGGAGGCGCGGGAGGGAGGCACGACAGAGGCGCAGAGCCACTACAACATCTACCGGGTTTTCTACGGTGACAACGCCATTGTCCTGGAACGAGTCGGCGACCGCTACCGGGTGCTCAACGGCTACCACCGGCTGGCGGTCGCACAGGAACTGGGCTGGACGACGATCCCGGCAAAGGTAATAAACTCATGACCACCCTTTCCGCCCACGCCGCCGATCTCGACGCCGCCTGGAAGCTGCTGCAGGCCCGTTGGGACGCCACCGGCGAAACCTGGACCGACCAGGT